>CAMCFM010000500.1 GCA_945874095.1 Candidatus Kuenenia stuttgartensis | reverse complement strand
TTTGCATCACCCAGACCATCTTCGTCATTCGCCCAATGTCGCTGACAAACTTGTTACACAACTCGCTTTTGAATAAAGACTTGCAAATGGCAAGCCAGACTGCTGGGAAACTGGCCTGGTATCGGCCTGACGATGTGGATCTGATTTTTCAAAGAGCCGATCTTGCCAGCCGTCTTGACGACAAAGCGAAGGCCGCCGAGATTCTGAAGACCATTCCTGAGCGATCGGCAAGGGCTGCATCCGCACAGTTTGCGAGGGCCTTGATTTTGCGTGAGCTTTATCAACTCGATGCCGCTGAACTTTCGTTCAAGCAAGCATTAAGGTCAGATTCGCAGATGCTGGAGGCGAGGCGATCGCTGGTGGGATTGATGGGAATTGAGCGTCGCGAAACGGATCAGCTCACGGAGCTTTGGAGCTGGCACCAGTCAGGAGTGAGCGTGATTGAGCCGCTCAGGCTGATCGCTCAATCCGTGGTGGTGATTCCGCCGGGCACACTTGCCAAAACGATTGACGAAGGCATGGTGCTGGAGAAATCGGTTCAGGCCGAGCCTGAAAATCCTCATGTAAGACCTGCTTTGGCAAGGTATTATCGCAATCGTGGAGAAGTTGAGAAAGCTTTGGGATTGTTGGACAACTGGCTGAAAACGCATCAAGAAGATGTTCCAGGACAAATCGAGAGGCTTTTTTGTCTGGTGGAAGCCGGTGAACTGGAATCAGCCAGTCTGGTGATCTCCAAGGCGCCTGAGGCCTTGCGAAAATCGGCGAATTTCTGGATCGTCACAGGCGACCATCAACGCAATCAGTCCCAGTGGAAGGAAGCGGTTCAGGCATACGAGCAGGCTTTATTGATTGATAGTCGTCAACCTGAGACATACTATAGGCTTGCGGAATGTAAGCGGGCGTTGGGTTTAGGTTCAGAGTCGGCGAAATTGCTGGAGCAACATGCCAGCATTCGTAAATTGGCTGAATTGGCTGCATTCGTTGATCCCAACACACCTGAAGTATCTGGAATGATGGCTGTGGCGAATCATTGCCGAAGTCTGAATCGTGACCGGGAAGCCCGAGCCTGGGCCATGGAAGTTTTGCGATTGGATCGGAATCATTCGGAAGCCAGATCACTGGTAGATCAGGTGAAGCCATGATCGGGAATCTGGATTGGATTAAAATGCGTCGAATTGTTGTAACTGTAATGGCTTTAATTGGATGTGTTGTCTCAGGATGCTCTGGAACCTCGGATCATTCAGAGGTCAAGACTGGTCCATCGAGCTCACAGACATCCGAAAATCAAAGCGTTGATGGATCAAATGCAGTTATCACATCGAAAACAGCGGGTGGAATCCAAACGGATGATGTGCCAAAAGGCCTGATTCTGTTTGAAGATACGGCGAAAGTATCAGGCTTGACGGTGGCTCATGATCCAGCGGCTAATGGTCAGTTTCGACTTGTGGAGACGATGGGTGGTGGTGTGGGATTGATCGATTTCAATGAGGATGGAAAGCTCGATATCTTTATCTGTCAGGGCGCTGAACTTCCGGCTGATCCTGAGGATAAAACCCGTGCTGCACAGCTTTATCAAAATCAGGGCGATGGGAAGTTTGTGAATGTGGCAGAGAAAGCCGGAGTGGCGTTTCGCGGATATGGTCAGGGTGTGGCTGTAGGCGATTACGACGGCGATGGTCATGCGGATATCTATGTTTCCGGCTTCCAATCGTCGGCTCTGTACCGCAACAAAGGCGATGGAACTTTTGAAGAGCTAACCACAAAAGCCGGCTTGAAGAATGAAGGATGGGCGACGAGTGCCGCCTTCGCCGACTTGGACAGTGATGGCGATCTGGACCTTTATGTGGTGCGATATCTTGCAGATACGGTGGATGCCGCTGGTCGGCCAACGGTCACTTGCAACGCCCTTCCCGGCCAGATTGGATACTGCCCTCCTCTGGCCTATAACTCTGAGCCTGACAGCCTTTACCGCAATAATGGCGACGGTACGTTTACCGACATAGGGCCTTCCATCGGTCTTTCTGAGAAGGATGGGAACGGGCTTGGTCTGGCCATCGCCGATTTTGACGAGGATGGGCGATTGGATATTTTTGTCGCCAACGACAAGACTCCGTGCCGGTTTTATCACAACCTCGGGAGCATGAAATTTGAGGAAGTGGGGCTCGCCTGGGGCCTCGCCTATAACGAGTCGGGCGAACCAACCGCCGCCATGGGTGTGGCTGTGGGTGATGCTGACGACGATGGGCGTATTGATATTCTGGTGACCAATTTTTATGAGGAAGGCGCAACGCTCTATCGCAACTTGGGTAAGGGGCGATTTGAAGTGGCCACAAGTCGTGCCCGGTTGAAGTCACCGACCCGCAGCCGATTGGGTTTTGGAGCTGGTTTTGTGGATTTTGACAACGATTCCAAACTCGATTTATTCATCACCAACGGCCATGTGAATGACGTAAGGCCCTTGCGAATGCCCTATCAGATGCCTCCTCAATTGTTTCGCAACCTTGGGAAGGGGCGATTTGAAGATCAGTCGGAAAACTCCGGCGATTATTTTCGCAAGGAATGGCTCGGTCGAGCCTCAGCATTCGGTGATTTTGATAACGATGGACGAACAGATATTCTGGTCACGCACAATGACGGCCCCCCTGCCCTTTTAAAAAATATTTCAGATCAAGATCGTCAGAACCACTCTCTGAATATCATCTTAAGGCCTGAAAAAGTAAGCGGTAAAGCCGTTTCACCGGTAGGAGCTGTGGTGAAAGTTCGCTTGGGTGATCAGCAAACACTGGTTCGGCAGGTGGTGGCTGGAACGAGTTATCTGAGTTCACACGATTCACGTCTCTGGGTTGGAACCGGTGGATTCAAAGTGGCTCAAAGTGTTGATGTACGTTGGCCTTCCGGCAAACAGGAAACCTGGCCCAACGTGGCGACGGATCAGATTCTGGAACTGGTAGAAGGGCGATCGCCCGAGATTTCGGTGCAGAAATCAGGTCCGTAATTTGATTCGGGAAAACAGATTCTGAATCACTTCGATTTCTTGGGCGACCTGATCCAGTGGTCGGTAAATTCAAAGACTTCAGAGACAGTCCGTTTGGGCATGTGGCACTGAATGCAGTCGCCTTTGGGCTCGACCTTGCATTTGGATTGAGACGGATTCTGGTGGCAATTTACGCAGGCGTTGACGTAGTTGGCCCTGTTGTTTGAGACCTTCCCGTGAGGGTCGTGACAGGTGGTGCATTTCAGGCCACTTTTGCCTTCATTAAAACAGGCAGAGGCTTGCAGGCCCAAGGGTTGGAAGCGGGCCAGTTCGTGGTTATCCTGATGGATCATGCTTGGCGAAACGAGGTCGATTCGACGGTGGCAAGTGCCGCATTCGTGAATTTGGCGAGCGGGGGTGGCACTTTCCACACCCAGTGGCATGGCCAGTTTCTCTAAGGGATCGCCACGACGGGCGGCT
>CAMCFM010000499.1 GCA_945874095.1 Candidatus Kuenenia stuttgartensis | reverse complement strand
AATATCATAATTCTTAAGTCAGATCTGTCATTTTCAATGAACTTCTGAAGATAAATCACGGAACCGGCTTGATTTAATCCATGAACGACCCGCCAGGCCATTTCACGGTTCTGAAGCCGAATCAGGCCACGTCCTTCTGATCCAAAAATTGGCTTGCAGACAACATCGCCACCCATGTGATCAAATGCAATCAGGGCATCGTCAGGCGATTCGCCGATCCATGTGGGCGGGACAGCGATACCGGCGCCGCCTATACGTGAGAGTGAAAGTGCTTTATCCACCGCCATTTCCACTGTTCGTGGAGGGTTTAAAACCGGTACACCCAATTCTTGCAATCTGTGCAGGGCGTCCATCCGAAATACAACACGTTCCAGGCCTGATGGAGGCATCATGCGCACAAGAATTGCATCTTGATCGTCAAGTCTGTGGGAGCCGGCGCGGATGATTTCCGTTTGACTGGAATCGGTCGATTGCAACTGAATGGATAAGTTCTGGAATAGTGAGGCTGTGAGTTCGATACCAACTTTTAATGCCGCTCTTTGCAGATCTTCCACATGCCAGCCGAGTCCCGAGGCCAGAACAGTGAATCTGGGTGTTTTGGAAGCTGGGCTGAATTGCATTAGAGATTAATGATTGAGTCCGAAGGAGAGCTTCAGGAGGTCGGGCCTGAGTTGGCCAAATTCATGAGACTTGCCGGTGGAAATATTTTCCAGAACAATTCGGGCCGGTGCAAAGAGGCCAGGATCGACTTTATAAAAGTCGTAGTTGTATCTCTTGAAAATGGTTGCAAAAGGTTCTCCGAAATCGCGAGATGCATTAGAGGGGATTTTCGGACCGATTTCCATGAGCGATTCGTCGTCGCCTGTGACTTGGATGATCACGGTGGCCCCGTAAAGCACAGAGTCGTTGGTTCTGCCAATTCCGGCCATATCGTCTTTCGCCACAGGAGGAAGCGGCGCCCAGCCTTGTGCGGATACGAGCCGGGAGAGGTCGAATTCGAGCTCGACCAGCTTATGGATGGCCGTTTCCACGCTTCGGGCCACCACTTGAAGGCTACCTGCGATGCTGGCAGTCGGTGCGGCGGCCAGAATCAAGGCTTCGGGAGCGATTCCGCAGGCAGTTGCAATTTTCTGGACAATCAGTTCCGGAGGATTTTTTCGGCACTCCAGCACGCCCGCCACGCGTGACGGCTTTTCTGAATAACCCAGGCTCTGGATCAGCTCTTCTTTGCCAGCAGCAGCACGCATCGGCCCACTGCCCATGGCAAAAAACTTGCCTTCGCTCAGCGCCCATCCTGCATATTGGCTCGCCATGCAGGCCAGAGCCGGGTGGTCGGTTGTGACCTGAACCGTGGGGCGATCAAGGCCGGGAACGTGGCTGGGGACGATCGAAATTTCGGCCAGATCCGACATGCACATCCTTGCCAGAGCGAGTCCTGCCGCGATTCCACCGGGCGTATTGATGCCGCAGTCGAGCCACGTTCCGCCACCCGGCAGGGTTTCCACCAGAATGCGTGAAATGGACGCGTTCTGAATGAGTTGGTCGGCCACCCTTGCAGCACGATCGTTCAGTAGTTCCGGGGCAATCAAAGGGCTTGAGAGCTTTGCAGTTGTGGACATTTTTTTTATCAGGCCTGATTCAGATCGATTGGATGTCGAGTGCGAGTGATGGTTAATATTAACAGAAATGCAAGCGGATTGCGATCAAAAAGCGGGGTGGCCTTCGGGTTATCATTCCTGACTGAAATGGAATCAGGCCAGAGCCAGCACCTCTCCCAGCCCAAGTGCGAGCAGGTCGCCTGAATATCGCTCGCAGGACGTAAGACTGAGCAGATTCGGAGCTTTCTGCCAGCCAATTTCGTGGAGATACTTAAGCTGCATGTTGAGTGTCAGGGGGCGAAATTCGCCGCCGGTTTTGAAGCTTGGTGAAAGAAGTTGAGGGTGGTTTGGTGGGCCCTGAAAAACGATTGAACCACGCTTCATTCCCAAACCAACAGGGCCTTTCGCCATTCCAGCCACGAAAATTGAGCCAGCAACCATGGATCTGCCAAGGCCGATTCCCGTGTCTCCACCAATTGCAATCAGGCCGCGACGCATGCGTGAGCCAGCATGATCGCCGGCATGACCCTGAACGATGATTTCAGCACCCGAAAGGCCCTTGGGCTCGCCGGGCCAGTTTGCAGCCAGCCAGTCTCCGGCATTTCCATGGATTGTCATCCGGCCGCTTCGGGCAGAAACCGCAGCCCACGGGCCACAATGGCCATGAATTTCAATGGATCCGCCGCTCAGTTCGCCGCCGGCGCGTGCGCCGGTGTCTCCGTGAACGATCATTTTTCCATGCGATAAGCCGAATCCAAGGCCATTCCAGAGTGAGAAATCGCCCTCAAATTCAATGGTATCGTATGGAACAGCGGTTTCAGAAATGGCGACCAGATCGGCTAAATGCAATGAGGCTGTGCCGGCCCAGATTTGCAGGCGTGCGGCATCGGTTGCATTATGAGTCTCAAACAGAGCTTGAACTAAGCCTCTGGCTTCCACTGGCCCGGGGGCTGTTGCATGATGGAGGGTGGTCAAACGCCATGACATTTCAGGAAAGCCCTTCTGGCTTGACCAGATCTTTTAAATGGATGTGATAAGGGCCGAGTTTCCCACCGTAATTTCCGGCTGAAATTGCAATCACGCCATCGGCCGCAGCCGATGCATAAAGAGCCGCTTTTGAGGCCTCGACAACGCTTTCGAGGCTGAGCCCGTCGATCACAATTTCATAGCAGCATTTCGCACCCTTTGGCAGAGCGGATTTGACCTGCCCTTTTAATGAAGGGGCATAGGCATGATTGGTGCTTGCAATTTGGCCTTTATATTTTGAGCCCACTTTTGAGCCTGAACGAACGACTCCGCCAGGGAACGGTGCAATTACGTCGCGTAATTTCGAAATGGCGGTCACGCCAGCCTCTGCTGCTTCCAGCGTTTTGAGTTGCGATTCGCCAAGGATTAAAATATTTCCGCCACCGACCGCTTTTGTGGTTCCGAATTCATCTTCGCAGACAAATTCGCCGTCCATGACTGGGACCCGCCAGAATCGCCGGTCGCCGATCAATTTCGAAATTTGATAGCCATCGCCGAACCGCCTGAGTTTACCGCCCACTTTGATTGGTTTTGTACGATCGGGAAGTCCATTAAAACAGGCTGTGGTGGGGCATGTCATGATGCACTGGCCGACACGCTTGACCACAGCTTTTTCAAGAGATTCACGGTTGAATGCGAACAAAAGGACTGCGATTCCGGGTCGTCCATCGGGCGTTTCATCGGCAGTCAAAATGCGTTCGATTCCGGCTTCGGCGTCGCATGCAATCACGCTGGTGGCATAGCCGGTGATGACGGTGGCTGCGATCATCGCCCATTTTTCGGAAATGGCGGTGATGATCAGCCGGGTGGCTGTCATGGGAAAGGCTTCGGC
>CAMCFM010000498.1 GCA_945874095.1 Candidatus Kuenenia stuttgartensis | reverse complement strand
CACTGGCACGCCCACGCCTCGATCATGGCCATGCAGGCCGGCAAAGATATTTACTGCGAAAAGCCCCTCTCGCACTCCATCGGCGAAGGTAAGGCCATGGTCGCTGCGGCGGCCAAATATCAGAAAATCACCCAGATGGGGAACCTGATCCACGCCGGTGAAAATTATCACCGGATGGCTGAGATTGTGCAGTCGGGCGTGCTCGGACAGATCACCAAATGCCGGGTCTGGATGTTCGCCGACCGCGATTATCCGAACGGACTCGGCAAGCCCTCTGATATGCCGGCCCCGGCTGGCTGCGATTACAACATGTGGCTCGGCCCAGCACCAGCCCGCCCCTTCAACCAGAATCGCTTCACATTCAACTGGCGCTTTTTCTGGGATTACGGCGGCGGTATGCTCAGCGACTTCGTCTGCCACCTCGTGGATCCCGTTCACTGGGCCATGAAGGTCGACGCCCCTGTCTCTGTCACGGCCACTGGCGGCCGCTACGGGCTCAAAGATAATGCCGAAACACCTGACACTCTCGAAGTGGTCTGGCATTATGCCGATAACTGGGACCTGCACTGGACACATTCGGATGTGAGCACTCAGGGCAAGCTTTTCGACCGCTCTGCCGGCGTCCTGTTCGAAGGCACAAAGGGAACGATGGTCGGCCATTACAACGATTTCAAGATCTATGCGGAGAAGGGTTCCGAGATCGTTTTGCCTGAGAAAACGCTGCCCAGATCGCCCGGCCATCACCGCGAGTGGATCAATGCGATCAAGTCCCGGCAGGAATGTTCGTGCCGATTTGCGTACGGCCACCGCGTGACCTCCGTGGGAAATATGGGTAACATAGCTTTGAAGACAGGTCAGAAGCTGGAGTGGGATGGCAAGGCCGAACGCTTTACCAACCACGATCAGGCCAATGATTACCTGATGCGGGCCGAGTACCGCAAACCGTGGGCATTCCCCACCGTCTGATCAAGCAAAAAGGCCCTTTCCCGGCCATCGCGACAAGCACAAAAGGCCAGCTATGCCTGATTCCGAACCCGTTCTCGAACCAAATCCCGAACCAACGGAATGGTTGGTCGTTCCGCCAGCGGGCATCCCCGGATGCCCTCTGGAAGACTGGCTCGGTGCCCTGACACAAGCTGGTGCTCAGGTTCTGGCCAAGCGTCGGCCTGAAGGCTTGTGGCTGATGTTCGATGCGGATTGCCCGATCCAGGGCTTTGTCAGTATCGAACGAGGGCTTGTAGAAGCCATCAATTTCGAGATCCCCGAAGGAACCACCCACAATCATTGCGAACGTCTGCGAAAAGCTGCCGAAGCTCTGACTTGGGAAATCTGGGACCAAAATGCCATCGACGGCGATGGCGACAACGACTGGGATTAAGACGACCCCGACAAAGACTGAGATGACTCCCCTTTTTCTGATCATTCAAAATCGAACGCCCCGGAGACGCACGCAAATGAACCTGTCCGCCCAAACTCTTCGAAAATTGGGCTCGCTCGCACTCGCGGGTGGCCTATTCCTGAACTCATCTGCCGCATCGGCTGGTGAACTCGCCTGGAAAAAACATACGGTCAACGACCAAAGCGAGTTCGAGGCCGCCGGCGCCATGGATGTCGACAACGACGGAGACCTCGACATCGTCTCAGGCTCGTTCTGGTACGAAGCCCCTTCCTGGAAAAAACACAACGTCCGCGACGTGATCCGTCAGGGCACTTACTACAACTGCTTCAGCACCCTTCCAGTCGACGCAAATGCCGACGGATTCATGGACTTCGTCACCGTCTCATACTTTGGCCGAAGCATTGGCTGGGTTGAAAATCCGAAAGAAACCGGCAAGAAGTGGACCTACCACGAAGTCGATCTGCCCGGCACCAGCGAAGCCGCCTGGGCTGTCGATCTGACCGGCGATGGCAAGCTCGACTTTCTCCCAAACCCCACCAATGCCGTGGTTTGGTACGAACTTGAAAAGGCTGGCGATACACCAAAATTCAAGAAGCACGACTTCGGCACCGCCGCAGCCGGCCACGGCGTGGGCAGTGGCGATATCAACCGCGATGGCCGCATTGACCTTCTCACGCCCAAAGGCTGGTTCGAAGCCCCTGAGAAGCCTTCTGATCAGGAATGGAAATGGCACCCTGACTGGAACCTCGGAACCACCGGAATTCAGATCCTGGCCCGCGACATGGACGGCGACGGCCTGACCGACCTCATCTGGGGCAATGGTCACGACATCGGCCTGTTCTGGGCCAAGCAGGTCAAAGATTCCAGCGGCAAGGTTGAGTGGAAAAAAGAGAACGTGGACATGTCCATCGCCTCTGTCCACACCCTGCTCTGGGCCGACCTTGACGGCGACGGTGAGGATGAAATGATCACCGGCAAGCGCGTCTATGCCCACGAACGCGAGCCAGGCGATATCGACGCACCCGCGATTGCCGCCTTCAACTACGACAAAGCCTCCAAGGCCTGGAAAAAGCGCCTGATTTACCTCGGCGAACCTGCCAAGAACGCTCCTAAGGATCCGTCCAAGCGACTCGCTCTGCGTGACTTCCCCAAAGGAACAGCTGGAACTGGCCTGCAACTGACCGCGATCGACATGGATAAAGATGGTGATCTGGACCTGGTCGCACCCGGCAAAAGCGGGCTCTACTGGTTCGAGAATCTCATCAAGAGCAAGTGATGATTTCCTAAGGCAATTTCATTGAGCGTGGCCCATCGGTTCAAAATCCACGCTCAATCCATTTCCCTGACAGAGATTAAGAATAGAAAAAAATGCCGCAACTCCCTTCCTGGCTGGTGATGACGATACTGGTCGGCTGCATGGCCCTGACCCTCTGGCTTTTTTCACATGCCCGGGAGGATGCGCATTCAGACATCCACAACTGCAATTTTGACGACCCCAAAGAGCGTCTCAAAGAGCTTGAAGCCGCCTTTGCTGCCGGAATGATGACTCACGAAGAGTTCCAGCGACTCTCTGAAAGGCTCGGTGGAGATCCGCCAAAACCAGTCTCAGGGGCAGTCAGTTCCCGCAACCTCCCGAAAACCTGGGACGACGTCAAACCAAAACCGTCCGAATGACCACAAATTCGCTGTGCAACAAAGCGCTTATCGCGGTTTCACTTGAGAGACTTCGTTTTTTCCGATACCATACGTTACACTGCTTTCAATGATGGAAGGTCCAAGGCTCAAGGAGAGTCCGATGAGCCGCGAAAAGCCGATTTTTGACCTCGAAAATACCGACGACATTCGTGACCTGATCCACAGGTCCGTGGCCGTTGTTGCAGGCGGAGGCCGAGTGGCCTTCGTTCATCCTGGCGGATTGGTGCGCGTACTGGCCTCTGCCACCTCCGATCACCCTTCTCCAGAAATCTCCAGCTCGCTCCTGCCCGCCACGTTTTCGATCCAGATCCTCAACGCCGAAGCCTTGCGGGACTGGACCACAGAAACGGATACAATCAGCCC
>CAMCFM010000497.1 GCA_945874095.1 Candidatus Kuenenia stuttgartensis | reverse complement strand
TGGACAGCACCCAGTACAGCACCGTCAGCATGATGCGAACCATGGAACTGATCCTCGGGCTACCCCCCTTGTCTCAGTTCGATGCAGGTGCCACACCAATGTATGAGTCGTTTACGGACAAGGCCGATCTGACAACCTATAACGTTGTCCCAAATAAAATCGACCTGAACACCCAAAACACCGCTTTGGCCTATGGCGCAGAACGCTCCGCCAAAATGGATTTTTCGGAATACGACAAAATCGACGACTTTGAACTCAACGAGATTCTCTGGCGAGCCATCAAGGGCGTGGATGCTCCTCTGCCTCCCTCAGTTCGTCGTGCCATTGCATTTCGTCCAGCTGATGTGCCGAGAAGCCCGGCTTCTGTAAAATAATCGACTTCCCTAAAGTCGAATAATCCTCCCTAGTGCTCCGTCAAGGCTTAATAAATGGGGTAGTTTGCTATGGAGTCTCCTCCGGAGCCCAAAAGATCAATGGTTCAGGGTTTATGGATGTCCAGAGGACATGCCTGGTGCCGCCCGCCTACCCAACAATCTTGACTTGACGAAGCACTAGGTGGCGCATTTCAAAAAAAATGCGACCACCTTTTTCTATTTTTCTATCCGGATGATCGAATTGAAATCACCTCTCTTGCAACTTCGAAAACTCGCTCCTGCTGGACTACTACTATTCGCAGCTGCCTGCGGCCATCAAACTCCAGAATTGCATACGCCTCTAAAACCGCTGACGAGTCAATCGGAACTTGCGGAAGCAACTGACAGCCTGAATCAGAGATTACAAGCCAGGCTGGATTTGATGCCAGCCGTTGCTCTCTGGAAATGGCAGGAAAAGTTACCAATCGAAGACCTGGCACGCGAGCAATTGGTGCTGAATCGTGTGGCCGAACTGGCTGAAATGAAAGGCGTTTGCAGCGATGCCGCCCAACTATTCTTTCAATCCCAAATGGATTCCGCCAAAGCCATTCAAATCAAACTTCATGAAACGTGGAAAACCAATCCACCTGTAATCACCTCGGAGCGAACCAATATGACCAAAGTTCGCGAGAAGATCGATGCAATGACACCTGAAATCCTCGATCAGTGGATCAAAGTTCAAAATCTGAAATTTGTAAAATAGAAAAAGAGCTGCTCCGTTCAGAAGCAGCTCCAGTTTCACCTAGATGATGAAAGAGACCTCGGACCATCAGTAAACGATGGCGGCGGTTGGACGATATCGACCGAACAGGCCACGTGAGTAGATTGTCTGAACATTCGTTGTCGGAACATAAACCGAGGTTGGGATCACGGTTGTGGTCGTAGTTGGAATGATCGTGGTGGTGGTCGTCGGCATCACAGTGTAAGTCGTTGGTGTGGCATAACGTACAGTTGTTGGGGCCACTGTGGTGTAAGTGGTCGGAGAAACGGTGGTATAAGTGGTTGGGGCCACTGTGGTGTAAGTGGCTGGTACCACTGTGGTGTAAGTGGTTGGGGCCACAGAATAGGTCGTGGTTGTTGGCACAATCGTTGTCGTAGGAACGACATACGAATCACTCACAAAAGATTGGGTAACATAGGTCGTGGTGGCAGGAACGGTGTAGATCACCTGAGCCTGGGCAGAACCTGCAACAGTTGCAAACAGGGCGAGTGCAAGACCAACGATCGTTTTACGTGACATTTCGAGTGGCTCTCTTTCAAGGTATCAAAAGCTAGCGAGTCAGTGAAGCGTCAGCATCCATCGCCAACAATCTCCTTACTCGTCCTAATATGATTCTACGACTGTGTCAAGAACTTGTCACGGCGACTTTAAGAAATTTCCAAATTTTTCTTCCCCGCTCTGTCCATGTGTTATGATTACAAGGGTTCTATCCAATAGGCAATCCCCGAGGATTCAGGCTTATTTCTTCAATCTCCGTGTTTGAAGAAAAATCTGATAACCATTGCACGAACAGGCCATTCAAAAATGACAGTTTTCATCACAGGTGGTACAGGATTGGTCGGAAGCCATGTGGCCGAAGAGGCCGTCAAGCGGGGAATGCATGTCAAAGCCCTCGCCCGAGAAGGCTCTGACACTAATTTCCTTGAAAGCCTTGGTGTGGAACTGGTTAAAGGCGATCTGGCTGATTCCGCATCGCTCGCTCGAGGAGTCGAGGGCTGCGATCTCGTCATCAACTGTGCAGCTAAAGTGGGCGACTGGGGCACTCTCGAAGAATTCCGTTCGCTCAACGTAGTCGCCCTTAAAAAACTTCTCGACGCCATGATCTCTGCCGGTACAAAACGGTTTGTACACGTCTCAAGTCTTGGTGTCTACGAAGGTCGCGACCATTTTGGAACCGACGAAACTACCCCACCAGCGGCCAATTCGCTTGACGCCTACACACGCTCCAAATGCGAAGCCGAAGCCCTGGTCATGGAATATCATCGCGAAAAATCACTGCCTGCTTCGGTTGTACGACCAGGCTTTATTTACGGTGAGCGTGACCGTACCGTTTTGCCCAAAATGCTCACCAACATGAAACGCGGAATTCTCAGCTATTTCGGCTCGGGCGATCAAGCCCTCAACTGCGTCTACGTCAAAAATCTCGTCTCCGCCATTTTCCTGGCCTCCGAAAAGCCTGAAGCGGTCGGGGAAGTCTTTAATATCACCGACGGAACGCGAATCTCCAAAAAAGATTTCATCGGCACGTCTGCCAAATTGGCCGGCCTCAAAGAACCCACCCGCCACATTCCTTTGAAGCTGGCCTGGGTCCTGGCTCTGGTCGTCGAAAAAATCGCGCGAACCCGTGGCCGAAAGACGGCTCCACTCATCAATAAGGCTCGCTACAAATTCCTCGGCCTGAATCTGGATTTTTCCACGGAAAAAGCCAGTAAGGTGCTTGGATACAAACCACCTTACGAATGGCGCACAGGTCTCGAAAGGGCCATCGCCGATGTCGCACCAAAGGTCCTGAACCGAGATAAGGCTTGAAAACAATTGGCTGACGCCGTAGGCTGATCGAGATCCAAATCCACCCCTCTAATGATTTCGCCCAAGCGAAATTGAAGGTCAAAAGGAATCATACGATGAGCATCGAAGGCAAACGCGTCGCCATTCTGGTCGAAAAGTTTTACGAAGATCTCGAACTCTGGTATCCCTACTATCGCTTGAAAGAAGCGGGATGCGTTGTCACCCTCGTAGGCCCCAAGGCTGGTGAATCATACCCTTCAAAACATGGATATCCGTGCAAGTCTGAAGTCGCCGCAGCCGATGTTTCCGTCGACGATTTTGACGGTGTGATTATCCCCGGTGGATATTCGCCTGATCACATGCGTCGATGTGCTCCCATGATCAAACTCGTCACAGACTCTGCGATTCAAGGCAAAGTTCTGGCCGCCATCTGTCACGGCCCATGGATGCTCTGCTCGACAAAAGGTGCTCTCAAGGGCAAGCGTGCCACCGGATTTTTTGCCGTTCGTGACGATGTCGAAAACGCCGGAATGATTTGGGAAGA
>CAMCFM010000496.1 GCA_945874095.1 Candidatus Kuenenia stuttgartensis | reverse complement strand
ACTGCCCTCCTCTGGCCTATAACTCTGAGCCTGACAGTCTTTACCGCAATAATGGCGACGGTACGTTTACCGATATAGGGCCTTCCATCGGTCTTTCTGAGAAGGATGGGAACGGGCTTGGTCTGGCCATCGCCGATTTTGACGAGGATGGGCGATTGGATATTTTTGTCGCCAACGACAAGACTCCGTGCCGGTTTTATCACAACCTTGGGAGCATGAAATTTGAGGAAGTGGGGCTCGCCTGGGGCCTCGCCTATAACGAGTCGGGCGAACCAACCGCCGCCATGGGTGTGGCTGTGGGTGATGCGGACGACGATGGGCGTATTGATATTCTGGTGACCAATTTTTACGAGGAAGGCGCAACACTCTATCGCAACTTGGGTAATGGGCGATTTGAAGTGGCCACAAGTCGTGCCCGGTTGAAGTCTCCGACCCGCAGCCGATTGGGTTTTGGGGCTGGTTTTGTGGATTTTGACAACGATACCAAACTCGATTTATTCATCACCAATGGCCATGTGAATGACGTAAGGCCCTTGCGCATGCCGTATCAGATGCCTCCTCAATTGTTTCGCAACCTTGGGAAGGGGCGATTTGAAGATCAGTCGGAAAACTCCGGCGATTATTTTCGCAAGGAATGGCTTGGTCGAGGCTCAGCATTTGGTGATTTTAATAACGATGGACGAACAGATATTCTGGTTACGCACAACGACGGCCCCCCTGCCCTTTTAAAAAATATTTCAGATCAAAATCGTCAGAACCACTCTCTGCATATCATCTTAAGGCCTGAAAAAGTAAGCGGTAAAGCCGTTTCACCGGTAGGAGCTGTGGTGAAAGTTCGCTTGAGTGATCAGCAAACACTGGTTCGGCAGGTGGTGGCTGGAACGAGTTATCTGAGTTCACACGATTCACGTCTCTGGGTTGGAACCGGTGGATTCAAAGTGGCTCAAAGTGTTGATGTGCGTTGGCCTTCCGGCAAACAGGAAACCTGGCCCAACGTGGCGACGGATCAGATTCTGGAACTGGTCGAAGGGCGATCGCCTGAGATTTCGGTGCAGAAATCAGGTCCGTAATTTGATTCGGGAAAACAGATTCGCAATCACTTCGATTTCTTGGGCGACCTGATCCAGTGGTCGGTAAATTCAAAGACTTCAGAGACAGTCCGTTTGGGCATGTGGCACTGAATGCAGTCGCCTTTGGGCTCGACCTTGCATTTGGATTGAGACGGATTCTGGTGGCAATTGACGCAGGCGTTGACGTAGTTTGCCCTGTTGTTTGAGACCTTCCCATGAGGGTCGTGACAGGTGGTGCATTTCAGGCCACTTTTGCCTTCATTAAAACAGGCAGAGGCTTGCAGGCCCAAGGGTTGGAAGCGGGCCAGTTCGTGGTTATCCTGATGGATCATGCTTGGCGAAACGAGGTCGATCCGCCGGTGGCAAGTGCCGCATTCGTGAATTTGGCGAGCGGGAGTGGCACTTTCCACACCCAGTGGCATGGCCAGTTTCTCTAAAGGATCGCCACGACGGGCAGCTTCGACGTGATCTTTGGCAGGCCCATGGCAGCGTTCGCATGAGACGTTGGGGATGATGGTGAAGGGGTCAAAGTCACCAGCCTTTTTGGCGGAAGTGATGGTCGAGTGACAGTCCAGGCACTTGGTCAGGTTGGTTTTATTCATCGTTCGGCCAGTGTCGCCAAACTCCTGCTTTTTACTTCCCCGATCTCGTTCGCCCTGACCCGGCGTGATATCCATGTGATCGGATCGCGTGTAATACGAAAAACGATGTTCAATGCCTGTGTATTCTTGAAGGCTTGTGCTGTATTGAACACCCACGAAGCTCATCCCATGCTCGCCGGATCCGACTGCGTAGTCGAGCGGAATGCAGGTGCGTTTGCCGTCCTTGATTTGTTCAGCCTCAAGCCGTTCCCCAGCAACGAGATACTGCCAGAGAATATGAGGACTTTCCGTATCGCGAACAGTCGTTCCATTGAGCTTTTGAGCCACAGCGGTTTTACCAGCCGGTTTCAAAGTTCGGGCATGACCGGAGCCTGCATGAAGCGCATGCTCACCTGGATGGCATTCAGCACAAACCTTGTTCCCTACGAGTTTTGAGACCACAGAAATGTCGCCAGGAACGAGATACTGCTGAAGTTTGGGCGGTTCCATGCGCGATTGTTTAGGGCCTTGACTATCCGTGACCGGATCGGCAGGCGGAGCGAGCGGACCAGCACTTGCCTCGACTTTTGGCTTTTCAATCTGTTGAGGATGGAAAGCCACAAGTTCAATCCGGGTCTGCTTCGACTTGCTTAGGTCTTTATTTTTATCTGTGCGACCCATCAGGATGAATAGCAGGAGGACGAGTGAGGAGCTGATTGCGATGAAGAGCGCAGGGCGTCTGACTCGAGTCAGGCGGATTTTGTCGATAGGATTTTGCATGTGTTTGGTACCCGACTCCGGAATCAAATGAAGCGTTTTGATCCAATTGGGAATGGATTTTCAGGACGACACGGAGTCGCAGAGCATGATGGATGCGAGATCATCAATCTGAGGGGCGATATTTGTATAATCTTAGCATGATCAGACAGATCGAGGAATAAGGATGATTTTGAACCGAGAAAATCGGGTGAAAGTTTTTTGGGGCGATGCCGACAGAGATTACGCTTCTTAGCCTGTTTTAGGGTTTAGGATCCATGAAATTCTCGCCAAGCTCTTGTACACCAAGTGGAAACATCTTTACAATCACCGATTGATCTGGGCCTGAAATCGGCTTGATCAAATCTTCTGCCAGATTCATCCATACCGATCCATTCCATCACGATAAAAGTCCATAAGAACTTGGGGGCTCTCCCTGGCCATGTCACATCCAAATCCATCCTCTAAGTTCATACCCACGGCGTGGCTTGTGGTCATTCTGCTCGTTCCGGTGGCCCTTCTGAATTATCTCGACCGTCAGATGCTGGCCTCCATGAAGCTCTCCATCATGGGCGACATTCCCACGATTGGAACGAACCAGAACTGGGGCTATATGCTGGGCCAGTTCAAGTGGGTTTATGCCTTTTTGAGTCCATTTGCTGGATTTATGGCTGATCGGTACAGTCGCCGACTCACCATCTGCGGGAGCCTTTTCGTCTGGTCAGCAGTCACTTTCTGGACCGGTCACGTTCAGACTTATAACGAGCTGCTCTGGGCCCGATCGCTGATGGGGATCAGTGAAGCGTTTTATGTCCCAGCAGCTTTGGCCCTGATCTCCGATTATCACTTTGGCCACACCCGCTCCCGCGCCATCGGGATCCACCAGATGGGCATGTACTTCGGCCAGATTGCAGGAGGATTTGGTGGATATGTGGCCCAGTCGCCGAGCTTGGGCTGGCGGACTGCGTTTGACGCATGTGGCATATTTGGAATGATTTACGCAATTCCACTCGTTTTCATTCTGAAAGATGCCCCCAAGCTGAACGTTGAGACCGGTGGCGA
>CAMCFM010000495.1 GCA_945874095.1 Candidatus Kuenenia stuttgartensis | reverse complement strand
GGAAAACCTGAAAAACAGAGGCTCCTGAAGGTGGGGGTCAGGGGGATATTTTGCGCAAAAACGATGTTTTCAAGTGGGCAATGCATTAATTACATAAGAGATCGTTGATGTGTTTGCGAATCAAGTACTCATGAAATATGCGGGCTAGCGCCAAGACCGGCTAGATAAGAGGCGTTAGGCTTCGGTTTCTTGGTTTGAACCTAGCCCCCGGTTCGCTGCAGATAAATAACCGGTATGTGAATATAGCGTCTGGTTCGCGGCAGATAATTAACCGGGGCTAGCGTCAAGACCGGCTAGATAACAGCCAAGTTGTGCTTGGCTACGATTGGCATAATAATCACAAGTTGTTTTTTGCCCGTTCCTAAGTTGCAAGGAAGGGCGTCGCAGTCAGACAAGTCTTGGATGAAGTTCGGATTTCTGAAGCTCTTCCAGAACCGTTTGAAGCCGGTCATGACGAACCAGTATAGTTCGGTCGTCAAGTTGACCAAGCAGGTGTTCCGAAAGCGTTTTTCTGGACGTAATTTCCAAAGCGGTTGAAGCATCAGCGCAGCGGATCAGGCAGACATTACGGTGGATCTTTACGGGAATCCGCTTTTGTGGGATCGAATTATCCATCATATTCATCGTCCTCATCCACTTCTTTTATCTTTTTTCGAGTCCGCTTCGGCTTGATCATCGCAAAGGACGTGCTGAAAGGGAATGGAAGTGCATCTTCAGGAATATCAGGGGCAACAATCGGAGTCTCTGTGACAGACGATTCGTCGAGAATCTCGTATCCGTAGCCCTGTTCTGTCAGGAAAAGCTGCCGATGCTGAGCAAAATCCATTTCACGGGTATCGCGGCTCACGAGGCTGTAGAAGTTGGCTGTTTCACCTAACGCTTTGGGCCTGAGGATGCGTCCTAGACGCTGGGCTTCCTCCTGACGACTCCCAAAACTACCAGAAATCTGGATCATGCAATTTGCGTCTGGTAAATCGACTGCAAAGTTACCAACTTTGGAGAGCACCAAGCGACGGATCACTCCACTGCGAAACGCATTATACAAAGCTTCCCGCTCGGAATTTGGTGTCGAACCGGTGATGATCGGGACTTTATAAAGCTCTGCAATTGAAGCCAGTTGTTTGAGATATTGGCCGATAACGATCACCCGATCGTTGGGCCCATCATGGCGGGCGAGCAGTTGGCCGACGACGTGCTCTTTGCGGGGATTCTCGGCTGCGATTCGATATTTATCTTTGAGCTCGGCCACTGCATATTCCACGCGATGAATTTCAGGCATGGCGATTCGGATTTCATGGCAGATCGCTTGTGCAATCCAGCCGCTTTTTTCCAGGACGCGCCAGGGAACGTCGAATTTTTTGGGTCCGATTAGGCTGAAGACGTCGCCTTCGCGGTGATCTTCCCGCACCAGGGTTGCCGTCAGTCCGAGACGTCTTCTGGCTTGAAGTTCGGCTGTGACCCGGAAAACAGGAGCTGGTAACAAGTGGACTTCATCATAAATAACGAGCCCCCAGTTGTTTTTTTCAAAGAGCCCAAAGTGCGGGAATTCCGCAGTCTTATCTGGTCTCCAGGTTAAGATCTGGTACGTTGCAAGCGTGACTGGGGCGATATTTTTTTCGTAGCCTGTGTAGATTGCAACATCCTCGGGCCTCAGCTCGGTTTTATCGAGAATTTCGCGGCGCCATTGTTCTACAGATGTCGTGCTGGTGGTCAATACCAGTGTTTTTTTATTGAGTTTTGCCATGGCGGCCATTCCGACGATGGTTTTACCGGCTCCGCACGGTAATACAATCACTCCGGAACCGCCTCTGAGGCTTCCGCCTGCATGGAAGGCTTCAACAGCCTGCCTCTGATATTCGCGTAAAACAAATGGTCGGCCTGAGAGGCAATCCTCTCTTAATACAATCGATAAATCTTCGCCTTCTGTGTAGCCTGCCAGATCTTCGGCAGGATATGCGGCTGCAATGAGATTTTGCTTGAGGATACCGCGCATGACATCGGCGACTTGAAAAGCCTGGTCAGAAATGCGCTGACCGAGATATTCTCGTACGCCTTTCAGGCGCGATAATTCATTCATTAAAATCGGGTCATCGCACCTGAGTTGCAACTGCCCTGTTTCAGGGTCTCGTTCGAGCCTGACTTTGCCGTATCGGCTGACCATCTCACGGATATCGGTATGGATATTCGGCGGGATTGGGAACTTGGAGTATTGTTCGAGGGCGTCTGACATGGCAGACGATGGCATTCCGGAAGCGGCAGCATTCCATAAAGAAAGCGGAGTGATGCGATAAGTGTGGATATGCTCCGGGCTTTTTTCAAGTTCCGCAAATGGAGCGATCGCATCCCGGGCCTGTTCAAAAAGGCCTGAATTGACTTCAAGGAAGATCGTGCGATCACCTTGAACGATCAACGGATTCAACGGGTTATAAGCGGTCGTCACTCGGCTCGTCCTGAATGTTTTCAAAAAATGATAATGCCTCTCAAATGAAATTCAATCCATTTCATTTTGAGAGGCTTATGATTTTTACGGATTTGGAAAACGGATCCATCACACCAATGGAGCGAATGGTCGACCGGGGTCGAATCACTCACTCAGACTCGCTTGAAGCACCTTTGAGGTCCGCTTCTGAAACGCCCAGGTATTTGGCCACGGCTGTGAGCTGATTCTGGATCTCAAACATGCCGGCCGGGCGATGGTCCGGGTTCGTTGTCAGGCACTTCATGATCATCTCATTCAAAGTGCCGGGAATCTTGGAGTTGATTTCGAGAGGCTGCTTGAGTTTCTTGGCGGCTCCCGGAACGATCCCGGTAAACATCCGGTACATCGTGGCACCGAGGTTGTAAACATCGGTTCGCTCGTTGACGATCTTTTCAGACATCTGCTCAGGGGCCATGTATTGAGGCGTGCCCTGAATTCGATTTTTCTTTTCACCTTTGATCCAGCAGGTTCCAAGATCAATGATCTTCACTTTGCCGGTATCGCTGAGCATGATATTTGATGGCTTCAGGTCGCCGTGATAGACGCCCCGACGGTGCATGTGGGCCATGGCGGAAGCGACCTGGATGAAGATCAGAACGAGCTGATCCATCTTTGGCATTTCCACTTCGTCCACCGTCTTGCCTTTGATGTACTCCATCAAAAGCCGGCCTTCCACAGGCTTGAAGATGCCTAAAAGGCCTTTTTTCTCAGCGTAGTCATAAATTTTGACAATCACAGGGTGATTTAATTTCTGTGCCGCTTCGAATTCACGACGGGTCTGGTCGATGTATTTTGTTGGATTGTCGTCTTCGTCATCGCGTTTGGCAATTTTTAAGGCGTACCTTAAACCTGTTGCACGGTCGCTTATCAGCAAGACCTGACTGCCCGCACCGTTGCCGAGCGGATTCACGACAATACTGTCCAAGCCAGATAGTTTCGGGGGGGCGACGTCTTTGCTCATGATCTTCGGTTTTTACGAATACGATGTTGGCCGAATAGAAAACGACAC
>CAMCFM010000494.1 GCA_945874095.1 Candidatus Kuenenia stuttgartensis | reverse complement strand
CCTTCTGTATTCAAAACGACGCACGTGGAACTTCGGCCATCGGCGACTCCGGGGCGGCCCTCGGCTATGGTACGAATGGCATTAATCCACAAATTCAGCCGAGCATCGCCTGGCAATTGAATAACGGTGCAGCTCTCAATGCAACTCAGGGGGTCGGGCTGAACCGCAACGGCGGATATGGGATGTATCAGCAGACGGATCCCATCAACTTCAATTCGAATCACCCGATTCAAGTTGTCCTGCAATATTCTTCAATTGATTTGGAATTCACCCAGACCCTGACTGACACGGTGACTGGAGAAATATTCTCCTCGACAGTCTCCTCAGGAATCAATCTATACGCTTTGCTCGGTGACGCCAAAGCCCGCTTCGGCTTCACGGGATCAGGCCCAGCCCAGACCATCTCAAACTTCTATTTCAGCTACGGCGCCCCGACGATCTCTGCAGGCAACCTCACTCTTTCCTCCGGCGGTCAGATCGGCACCAGTTCTTCGCCAATTCTGATGCTCGCCACAGGCACGGTCAATGCAACCGCTCCAAATGGAATTTATCTGCTCCAGACCGATGGAGACCTCTACGTCAATTCCATTTCAACTCAGGCCAATGTTTCGCTCTCGGCACCGACCGGATCTGTCGTCAACAGCTCATCCGGAAGCGTTCAGTCGTCAAGCCTTAGAAGTCCATCATTCGGGATCCATGCCGCATCTGTCCCTGCTACCGGAATTAAAGCCAATCACTTGCAACTTGATTCGCTCTATGGGCTAGGTACTGCGAATCAGCCTCTGACGATACAAGTGAATGAGCTCTCCGCAATCAATCAGTTCGGCGATATTGTTCTAAATAACACTGGCCCATTAGCGATCGGTGATGGCTCGGCTGGAAATGCAATCCAGACCGGTCGGTCCGTAAATATTACCAGCGATTCCGCGATTACGGTTAAATCATCTGTCATTGCTGTTGAGGATATTCAATTGCGAGGTATCTCAGGATATCTTGGTGGCTCACGCATCCATGTCAATCCCGGGGTTTCCATTGCATCTGAAACCGGTGGAGTTCACCTCTTTGGTGGAGACGGAGTTTCGATCGCCTCTGGAGCAACAGTTCGCAGCAATTCGGTGGTGGAACTCTACAGCAATCCAATTGCCGGATTAAATTCAACCAGCCCAAGCCTCGAATCGCGTGGCCAGATTGTCGCAGACAATATCAGGTTCAACTCGAGCGACATTGGTACCAATCTCTATCTGACTCTGGCAGGCGTTCGCGGTGTCTCCACCTCTCCAACAGTCGAGTTTAATGCAGGCAGTGGGTTTGACACCCTCACCATTGATAATCGGCTCGATAAAAATGGTCTGGCTGTAAGTATTGCTGATGGGATGATTCAGACTCCGAATCATAAACTCATTCTGAACGCCATAGATTCGGTGATTCTGGAACTTGGCGATGCGAACGATCAGGTCAAAATTGGCGATAACATGCCACTGAATCAATTGCAGATATTCACGAAGGGTGGTGCGGATACGATTGAAACGACCTTATCAAAATCGACCGTCTTGCATCAATTGTTTGATGGTGGGACTGGTCTCGATTCGATCAAGATCAATGGATCCGGCCAGAATACCTGGGCCAGCACGGGACTGGTTCAATCGTGGGAGAGGACGATTCATCATAGTTCGACAGAGAGCATTTCCCTGAGTTCTGCAACGACTGTAAATGCGATGCCTGTTGCAACGTCCCCTGAACTTCAGCAGATCCCGACCGGGCTGGGCTCAAACAGTCGATATATTGAATCCACATATCAGCAGGTCCTCAACCGTCTTGCAACACCAAGGGAATTGAACCGCTGGTCGAGCATGCTGGATCGCAATACAATCACCCGGTTGCAACTGGCCAATAAACTGACCAACTCGGACGAAGCCCGCCTGCTCCGGATTAACGCCTGGTTCTTGAACTACTTTGGCCGCCCTGTGACCAAGCAAGAGTCAAATCAAGCACTTCGCCGGATCCGTTCAGGGCAGTCTGAAACAAGAGTTTTGGCTGGACTTCTTGCGAACCAGGAATTCTTCAACCGCACGCAATCGCTGATTTCCAAAGGTTTCTCACGTGACCGCTTCATCACAGGCCTTTATAAACTGGCGATCGACCCATCAGGAACACCTTCACCGGCCCTCCATCGGTTCCTGAACCAGAACTGGCAGACGAAGGGCCGCATGGCAGTGATTCTCAACGTATTGCAATCCGCTCCAGTGGCAAGAAATCAGGCTGAAGGCTTGTCAATCCTGATCAATCAGGCCCCTGCCCAACCGCAGGATATGCAAATACGACTGGGCCAATCACGCCCCTCAGGAGTTCAGGCCCTGTTGCTGAGTCGCAGAAGCTTCTAATTTCAAGAGCTGCGAGTATTGAAGACTTTGCATAATACTCGTAGTCATGGAATTCCCGAATTTCCAATATCTAAAAAAAGCCTCAAAACGTGCCACCCTACTGGGTGGCTCGTTTGGGCAAATTCAATTCCGACCACATTTTCCATCATCTTTCAGATCATCGAATAATCCGTGATTTTACGAAGATGGATACGGAGCATTCAAAAGCCCCTGACGGTTTCGGAATTGTATTTAAATCTGCTTTTTACAGGGTGAGTGACCTCGATAAATGGGATCACGGAATCACCTACCTGATTGGGATTCGATATCAATCCCCGCATTCTACTGCCTGATAACTACCCCATGATCGTTCTAAAAGTCGCCGAATCTGTGAGATTCGGCCTGGAGTCAGTTTGAAGGTCCTGGCTGTGGAATGAGTCGATTCACCAAGAGATAGATGCTCTGCGACTTTCCTGTGAAGGGGTTTAAGCGTTTGAAGCCATTCGGAAAAATCAATTCGAGCCATCACAAGCTGATCTGGTCGCGCTCTTTCGTCCGCAATTAGTGATTCCGCCCAATGGTCTTCGGTTTGATCGATTATGCGAAAATTGGTTGATCGAATTCCCAGACGGTTTTGACAATAGCTTGAGGAAACATCATTGATATTGAGTGATGTCCCGAACCTTCGGCCTGATCTGACCGCCCGAATTGCAAATCTAGCCAGTTTCATTGGGGGAACATCTTCATGCCTCCCCAATTCAAAGAGTTTGACAAATGACTTCCAGCAGTGGGCAACGACTTCGGACTGAAGTTCTTGTTTCAAGTCGAATGACAGCCTATGAAATGCGTTCCATGCCTGTGATTGTATTCTTGGCAGAATCATTAGAAAAGCATTCTGGGGGCAATCGACGAGTTCATTTAAATTCTGATGCATGTGCCTATCCTTTCAAAGTGTAGTCAGGGACCGCTAAAACACAGTCTTGTTTTGATGAACATCTCAGCCACTTTGTTGAACTGTGACCAAGTCGAACGGGGTTGCATGATGGCTTCGCTTGACCAGTCATGGGGATTTCATTACGTATAATCAAAATCCACCGAAAAAAGGTTAAGCCTTTGCTGTCATTAAAT
>CAMCFM010000493.1 GCA_945874095.1 Candidatus Kuenenia stuttgartensis | reverse complement strand
ACTGGTGGCTGGTGCCGATCCATGGTCTTTTTCTGGCTGCCCAGGTCAGTACATTCAACTGGGGAACGAGTCACGGTCAGGCGGGCCGATCGAGTGTTTTTATCAATGTGCATCCGCTGGTTGTGACTCCTCTATCTGTTTGGATTTTGAATGAGCATGTGGGCTGGAAGGCTTTGACAGGCTTGGCTTCAGCCTTTTCAGGAGTGATCGTTCTGGTAGCAGGCCGATTGATGGCGGGCGGGGACCCGAAGGCGGACGTGATCGTGTTTTGCTCAGGCTGTCTGTTTGGTATTCAGTCTGTATTTCAAAAGTGGTGCTATCGCAAGGTGGCTCCAGCATCATTGCTTTTCTGGCAAACACCGATTGCCATTTTGATCTGTTTTTTGGGAACAACCGTGTTTGAAAGTCAAGCGGAGTGGAAGGTTAGCCAATCGGCAGCTCTTGCGATCTTGTATCAAGGCTTAGCCGTATCTGGAGTCTGTTTCTCGGTTTGGTCGTTGCTATTGGGGCGATATGAGGCAGCAAGCCTGGCGGCATTAGGTTTCATGACGCCTTTGTTCGGAATTTCACTGGGGACTTGGATTCATGCGGAACCTGTCACCTCAAGCTTGATTTTAGGGGCTGCCTTGATCGGATTCGGGGTTTATCTGACTGCGATTGATAAACGGAAACGTAAAGTTCCAGCATAAACAGGTTTGAAATCACAACTTGCCGCAATCAAACGCCAGACAATTAAGCTGGCGTTTCAGAGTTTCGATATAAACTATGATCAAGCCAGTTTGGCTCCACTTTTCTCAGACGACTTCGTCGTCAGGATCCCATCGCAGTGGCATTTCATTTGCAGGAGCCGATTTTGCAGCCTTCGGTTTTCGAGCGGTTGGCTTTGTCGAAGGTTTTGCTTTAGGTCTGGCAGTGGCCGTTTTCGGAGGCTGAGGGGCCTCTAATACCAGTGGAGGAACTTCAGGAGCCAGTTTTGCGACGGGTCTGCGAGGGGCTGGCTTTGATCGCGCTGATTTAGGCTTCGCTGCCGGAGTGGCTAAACTCGTAACTGGCTCAGGTGGATGAAATTCGGTGGGATAGACGTTTGGCTCAGGTTGGACTTGAGGGAGATTTGAGGGGCTATTCTCAGCCGCAGGGTTTGAAGCCGTTGGGGCAGGTGGAGCATAGGATTGGTTGTTCACTGGAGATCGACTTGCCGATTTCTCACCCCAAGGCTCAGATTGGCCGGGGCCGAGTGAACCTGTCATCAATCGCTTGTAAGCCGAAACGGCCAATTTGTCGCATCGCTCGTTCTCTGGGTGACCTGCATGGCCTTTGACGTGCGTGACCTTGATCTCATGGCGTCCCAATTGCTCGTCAACAGCTCGCCATAGATCCTCATTCTGGAGCGGTTTCAGTTGCTTTCCCTCGCGTCGTTTGTATCCGTTGGCACGCCATCCCGGCAGCCATTCCATGATCCCTTTGGCGAGATACTGACTGTCCGTGATGATCTCAACCCTGCAAGACCGTTTCAAGGTTGTCAGGCCCCTCAGTGCGCTGATGATCTCCATCCGGTTATTCGTCGTGTGTTGCTCGGCTCCCGCATGTTCGACTCTCCGACCGGAGGCTGGATGCTCCATGATGAAGGCCCAGCCGCCTGGGCCTGGATTGCCGCTGCATGCGCCGTCGGTGAACAGTTTTACGTAATCTTCAGGGGCCGATTGAGGTGGCATATCGATCCACTTGCCTTGAATCCAGAGAATCCAGACGATCAACAAATTGCCTTCCAGCAGGCTTTTTTGTAAAACATGATCGCATGCTTGTTGATACAGGAACGCAGGGCAAACCCTTAGCGCACTGATCTCAACAAAATCACTGTTTTTAGTCGATACGTCAAGAGCAGGATTGCATTCAGTGTGTCAAACGCGTCGGACAACGCCCACCAGAACGCCCATGACTTCGACGCTATCTCGAATGATCGGCTTGAGTTTCTTGTTGCAGGGTTCGAGCCGGAACTTGCCTTTTTCTTTGTAGAATTTTTTCAGGGTGGCTTCACCACTCTCATCAAGAACGGCAACGATCTGGCCGTTTACGGCCGTTGCCTGGCGTTTCAGGATCACCACATCTCCATCGGCGATCATGGCTTCGATCATGGAGTCGCCGCTGACCTTCAGGCCAAACGTTTCTCCACCATATTGCCAGTCGTCGAAATCCATCAGCTCAGGCTGCTCTACAGCCTCGATTGGCTGTCCAGCGGCAATGGTCCCCATCAGTCGCAGGCCAGTTGCGGCAAGACCTTTGGTATCCAGAAGTTCAATAGCACGCGACATGTTTGGTTCGCGGTGGATCAAGCCTTTTTTCTGGAGCGCTTTCAGGTGGCACATCACTCCATTGGGGCTGGCGATTTCAAACTCAACGCCAATCTCCCGAACTGTGGGGCCATAGCCTCGTGTATTGATTTTGTCTTTGATGAAGAGATAAATCTTCTTCTGCCGATCTGTCAACGAGTCGAGATTTACGGATTTCCGCATGTTTCAGGCACCTCTAATCGAACCAACATTCAAGCAACTTGGTTCCGGATCTCCAAGGATTTGGGCTAAACGTATTGCCCAAAATGATATGACCACGTGTTCAAGTTAACACATGAACAGAACCACAGCAATACGAAATATTTTATTTTTGAAAAAATCATGGAAAGCCTTGGAAATGAAGGTCAAAGTCCGGAATTCTCAAATCGATTTTGGATTCACAGGTTGATACAGGCAAACTGTGCCGATAGGATATGGTTTAGGAACAAAGCTCATCGCAAATGTTCGCAAGGCGAATCTTCTCCTATCTGAAATTGTGGCACGGATCATCATGTCGAATAAAAATATTGTTGCCATTCATTCGCATCCTGATGACGTCGAATTTCAATGTGCTGGAACGCTGGCCATTCTGGCCAGGCTGGGCCATAAAATTCATATTGCCACCATGACGCCCGGCGATTGCGGGTCTGTCTCTCTGCCACCAGATGAAATTGCAAATGTGCGACGAGCCGAGGCCAAGGCCGCGGCTGAGTTGATAGGTGCGGAATATCACTGCCTGGAATTTCGCGATCTGGCGATTTTTGAGGATGATGAATCACGCCGACGAGTCACGGAATTTATCCGGAAAGTCAATCCTGACATCATTCTCACCGCTCCCCCGATTGATTATTTGTGTGATCACGAGATCACCCATCGACTGGTGCGAGACGCATGTTTTGCTGCACCCTGCCCGAACTACAAAACTCGCCAGTGGGATCCTGCTCCAGCGACGGCCCATATCGCCCATCTGTATATGATGGATGCACTTGAGGGCTGTGATCGTAATGGGTTGCGACAGTCTGTTGACTTCTATGTAGATGTAACGGATGAGTTTGGAATTAAAAAAGAAATGCTTGCCTGTCATATCAGTCAGAGAGAATGGCTGATGAAGCATCACGGAATTGATGAATATCTGATTGGCCAGGAGACGGCTTCAAAGAAGCGTGGAGA
>CAMCFM010000492.1 GCA_945874095.1 Candidatus Kuenenia stuttgartensis | reverse complement strand
ATACGCTTTCTATTCTGAAATAGCGCGTTCGATGTATGGTGCCGCGCAGACGGTTTTCATCAGTTCCGGATTCATTGCGATCTTTTGCCAGCTCTCTATCGCGGTATTCTCAAGTGCTGCGTAGTCTTTGTAATACTGGTTTGACCAATCATGACTTTTGAAATAGTGCCAGAGGTTTTCTGCTGGGTTCAATTCTGGGCTATACGGCGGTAACTTCACAATGCTTATGTTGGAAGGCACTTTTAGTTTTTTACATGTGTGAAATCCAGCTTGGTCCCAGATCAAAACCACATGTTCATCGGGTGGAATTTCAGCGGAAAGCTGGTCTAGGAACAGATTGACCACCCCCGAATTCAAGTAGGGGCTAATGAGGCCTTCGGCATGGCCTGTTTCGGGGCAAATGGCTCCAAGTACCCACAGATATTGATATTCCGTCTGCCGGATCGCTGTTGGACGAGTCCCCTTCTTGGCCCAGACCTTGGTTAAGGTACCTTGTTGCCCAAACCGTGATTCGTCCTCGAAATAGATTCGCAATCGTTTGCTGGATTGCGATTTAGCGATTCCCTTGAGGGTTTCCGGCAAGGTTTTGATGAACTCCTCCTGTTGCTTGGCGTTGCTCTTGTAGTGCTTTGGACGTGGTTTCAGGCACGAATATCCAAGTTTGTGCAGCAGATTATAGACGTGCGACAGGCAACGAAGAACGCCGAATTCATCCTTCAGAATGCGTTTAAAGTCATTGCCCCGCAAGGTGCAGACTTTGTCTTCAGGTTTTGGTCCCGCTTCCACCCGCTTGTTAAATTCGGACAAATTCTCGGGAGTGAGTGAACCAGTCAGGTGGTTTGTTCTGCGGTCTTTGAGCCCCTCAAGTCCGAATGTGTTATAACGATAAACCCAACGTTGGCAGATTCTCCTGGACAGACCAACCGACCGGCTAATCGCTGGAGCGGTATATCCATTGGTTGCTAAAATCACGATTCGGATCAGCTTGGCACTACGAGCGTCTTTTTCAAGTCGTTCCAGTCGCTCAAGTTCCGCGACTGGCATTCTGTATTCCACATGCATAGCGATCTCCGTTGAAAAGAGTGTCGCTTAAGTATGATGGGTAAGCTGGGAGGGCGCAATAGGTGGCGCGCTATTTCTCAGTGGAATGCGTATAACATATTGTTTAAAAATGATTTGCATCGCTTTTCAAAACAAAGCCAAAGCCCGCCATGTCAGGGGACATGGCCTACATAACACGTTGTCTATTCAAAGATTATGTATCATCGTTGAGCTCTGCCCCAAATCTCGGACTCAAACTTCAGATTTCAGAATGAGAGGGGTGTATAAAGGCGACAATGCGATCCCTTTTGATCCAGAATTTGCCGAAAAATCCAAAAATATTCATACCCTCCTGGTAAGCGGATAGATTTGTCTTGTTTTCTCATCCATAATCCGATAGACTAAGATAGAATGCAAGTCACACGTTTGATGAGAGGCAGGCACGATGTGAACCGGTTTTTCAAATCAGGATTTGCGTTGGTGGTAATCCTGATCGTTTCCTGGATGGGTCAAATAGGCCGCCTTCAGGCCGACGATTTTGATCGCGAGCCGATTCTGTATCGCGATACTGCTCCAATCAACCCCATCTCCAAGCTGCAAAACGATTTAAAGTCGGGTAAAAAGTCGCTGGATTATTCCGACACCCGTGGTTATCTGGCCAGTTTATTGAAGGCTCTGGATGTGCCTGAGGATTCGCAAACTCTGGTCTTCTCCAAGACCAGCCTTCAGCGCGAGCGCATCTCTGCCGACAGGCCTCGCGCCCTTTACTTCAACGACGACGTTTATATTGGATATTGCCAGAATGGCGAGGTTCTGGAAATCTCGGTGGCCGACCCCAAACTGGGCACCGTTTACTATACTTTGGATCAGGAAAGAGTCGAAAAGCCGGCTTTTACGCGCCAGACAGATTCCTGTCTACTGTGTCACGGTGGTTCGCAAACCCAGTCAGTGCCTGGTCATCTGATTCGTTCTGTGTTTGCGGATGCCGATGGTCAGCCTCTGCTGGCTTCAGGCAGTTTTCGATCAGACCATTCCTCCCCATTTGAAGAGCGATTTGGTGGATGGTATGTCACAGGCGACACGGGCGACCAGTATCATCTGGGAAACAAGATATTCACCAAACGTCAGTCTTACAAAGACGTGGACTGGTCCCGGGGCATGAATTTAAAGACTTTGGATAGGCTGATTGATACCAGCCCTTACTTGCAGAATAGCAGTGATGTTGTGGCACTGATGGTGCTGACTCATCAGTCAGAGATGCATAATCGTATTACAAGGGCCAATTTTCTGACGCGTCAGGCATTGCATTATGAAGAGGCTCTGAACAATGGTCTTGGAGAGCCTCCAGGACACCGCTGGCCAAGCACCACGGCACGGATTAAATCGGCATGCGAGCCACTTTTGGAATATATGCTTTTCTCTGAAGAACTGCCACTGAAGTCGGAGATCAAGGGAACGTCGACATTTGCAAAGACATTTGCCTACCGCGGCCCACGTGACAGCAAGGGTCGATCGCTGCGCGAGTTGGATTTGAAAACGCGACTCTTTAAATATCCATGCAGCTATCTGATCGAATCAGATTCATTCAAACAACTGCCAAAAGAAGCCTCTGATTATATTCAGAAACGACTTGTGGAAATCCTCAATGGCAAGGATAAATCAGATAAGTTCAAACATTTGAGCGAATCTGATAGAAAGAATATCCGTGAGATTCTCTCTGACACCAAGGCGGGCACCTGAAGCAGGTGGGATTGACCCCTTCATAATTCGCAACCTCTTTCTTTCAATTAGTTTAAAGCGTTATTACGAAACGGGTTTGTCTCGACAATTGACGATTCACCCTGGAAGCGGGTGGCTTCACCCCACCCTACATTTGTTGGGTTGGGTTTATCTAGCAGCGGGAACACAAATCAAATGAAAAGCCGTGAGTGAATTGAAATTCGCTCACGGCTTGAGTTTTCACTACTTTTTGGACAGAAGATCAGATCTTCCAGCCTTCGCGTAGTTCAGGCTGAATGTACTGGGCCGCTTCAGGGGCGTTCGTCACTTTGCCTGTGGCTGGATCGTAGTCGATGGCCTTGTTGACGCGAATCGCAACGTTGCCCAGGATCATCGACTCTGTGAGTCGGCTGGAATATTCAAAGTTCGACTGGGCATGGGACGGCTTCCCTGCACGGATGGCTTCAACCCATTCGCGTTTGTGGTTATCGTCCGTGCCGCGGCCGCCTTCCAGACGTGGGATGTAAGGCGTTGGAGCCTTATAACCTTCATATTGCTTTTCAGGCCAGAGCATTTGCTTTGAGCCGTAATCCGAAGGTGAATACATCTGGCCTTTGGATCCGATCAGCAGGGATCCGCTATCGGATGGCTTGAAGCCGGCTGGGAAGAGGCTTTCTGGAGGCAAGTTCCGCTTGCCATCGCGAGCACCTTCGTACCAGTGCAGCTTGACCGGTGGCAAGTC
>CAMCFM010000491.1 GCA_945874095.1 Candidatus Kuenenia stuttgartensis | reverse complement strand
CGTGGTGTCAGAAGCCTAATTCGTGAGCTTGGCCGCAAAAAGACCATTCTTGTGTCGACCCACATCCTTCAGGAAGTGGAGCCTGTAGCCGATCGGGTTCTGTTTGTGCATCAAGGCCGACTGGTCTTTGACGGTACTCCAAAACAGTTGACCGAAGCAGGCAAGACCATGGAAGATCGGTTCCGCGAACTCACTCAAGAAGTCGCCTGACCCAAACCACTTGACATCTTGACATTCCCCCCATAGTAAACAGCCTTGAATGCCATTCGCCACTCATGGTCTGCCTCACTCATTTCGATGGTTTTGACAGGAGTTTTTCAAGAACATGTCGGACACCGCAAAGCGACCGAGTTCTTCCAGGGCGGCCCTGCGTCCCCACGTGATCAAGGCTGTTGTCAAACGCAATATTGCCAGTTTTTTTGCCAGCCCGGCAGGCTACGTTTTCATCACCCTGTTCGTCTTCATCGGAGCCTTGGCCGCATTCTGGCAGCCGATTTTCTTTGCCAATAATCTGGCGAATCTGGCCCCCTTGAATGCCTGGATGCCTTACCTCCTGCTATTCTTCATACCAGCCATCACCATGAGTGCCTGGGCTGAAGAAAGAAGGCTCGGGACCGATGAACTCCTCCTGACCCTACCAGCCCGCGACTACGAAATTGTCGTTGGCAAATACCTTGCCTCGCTCGGTATTTACACCATCTCACTGCTCTTTGGACTGAGCTATGTGCTGATCCTGAACCTGCTCGGCAAGCCTGATCTTGGCGTGATTTTCGCTAACTATATTGGCTATTGGTTCATGGGCGTGGCCTTGGTTGCGATCGGACTCGTCGCATCCAGCATCTCCAATAATCTCACCGTTGGGTTCATTCTGGGTGGAGTCTTTTGCGCCATTCCAGTCTTTTTGAACCTCTTCAGCCTGCTCTTCTCCGGAGCTACCGGTCGAACTCTGGGCCGACTCTCGATCCCCTCACAATTCGCCGACTTCGGTACGGGCGTGATCCCGATCAGCAGCGTTTTTTACTTCCTCGGTATCGCTGCCTCCATGATCTATCTGAATGTCCTGATGATCGGACGCCGTAATTGGGCCGGTGGTCCACGGGGCCGATCCATGTGGGGCCACGGCTTGGTGCGAGTCGCTTGCCTTGTCGTGTGCGTGATCAGCCTTTTTGCCGTGATCAATCGTGCCGGAGCACGGGTCGATGCCACCTCAGAACGCCTTCATACGCTCTCCCGGGATTCGCGAAATCTGATCAGTGCCATTCCACCTGGAAAGCCAGTTCTGGTACAGGCTTACTATAGTCCAACAGTTCCCGGCGAATACGTTCAGGTGAAAGACGACCTGATTAATAATCTCAAAGAAATTGCAGCTCTGGGTGGATCCAAAATTCGCCTGAGCCTGCTGGAAACCGACCTTTTCTCGGAAAATGCCCGCGAAGCCGAAAAGCGGTTTGGAATCCAGCCCCGACGCGTGCTCTCGACCAGCGATGCTCGTCAATCGTCCGAAGAGATTTTCATGGGAGTAGCCTTCACCAGCGGTCTCGAAGAAGTGGTAGTACCATTCTTCGACCGTGGCTTACCCGTAGAATATGAGTTGATCCGGTCCATTCAAGTGGTTTCCCGAACGAACCGGAAGAAAGTCGGGATCCTCGGAACAGACGCCAAACTCTTGGGCGGATTCGACTTCCGCTCATCATCACCCGGCCAGGAATGGTCGATCGTGACGGAACTCAAAAAGCAGTATGAAGTCATTCCAGTCTCTGCAGATGCCCCTATCCAACGAGATTTTGACTGCCTGATCGTCGCCCAGCCCGCCAGCCTGCCTCAGCGAGAGCTTGACAACCTGATGGCCTATATTCGATCTGGCGGACCAGCCATGCTTTTGGCCGACCCCCTGCCGACAGCAGATCCTTCACTCGCTCCGGAATCACCTCGGCAGCCTGCCGGTGGAGCGATGGGCGGAGGTTCGCCTCCTCCTGAGCCTAAAGCCGATTTAAAGCCTTTGATGGATATGATTGGTCTGGAATGGCCGCCGACCGAGATCGTCTGGAACGGATATAATCCACACCCACAATTGGCTGACCTCCCACCTGAAGTTGTTTTCGTAGGACCTGGAAGCGGTCAGAAAGAGGCATTCAATGCCTCCCAGCCTGCCACTTCAGGGCTCCAGGAAGTGGTCATGATCTTCCCGGGATTGATACGCACACTGCCTTCAGTCGGCCCAAAAGTGGAACCTCTGCTGAAGACGAGTGATGCCGGTGGCTTGATCAACTTCCGTCAGGCCACATCGCCGAGCTTTTTCGGCAGCTTTCAGATCAATCCGAACCGAGGCCATTTCCCGACTGGCCAGCCTTACACGCTAGCAGTTCGGGTGACTGGAACACCAGGCACGCCCAAAGCGACAGTCGATGCTCAGGGCAAGCCTTTACCTCCAACTGCTCCAACTGAAGAGAAGTTGAATGTGGTGGTGGTTTCTGATCTGGATGTGATTGGCGAAGAGTTTTTCGACCTTCGCCGTCGTGGGATTGAGAATCTTGAGTTCGACAATGTGACTTTTGTCCTCAACTGTGTGGATGAACTTGCGGGAGACCTCTCGTTTGTGAATCTTCGCAAACGACGCGTAAAGCACAGAACACTGACCAAATTTGAAGAGCAGACGCAGCAGTTCATCAAGTCGGCTGCCGAAGAGGCAAAAGTGGCGGAACGAGAGGCTGACGACAAGCTAAAATCAGCCCAGAAAAGGCTGAACGAACGTGTCAGCGAAATTGAATCTCGCAAAGATCTGGACGACCAGACGAAAGAGGTCATGATCGCGAACGTTCAGGAGACAGAAAACCGACGTCTTGTGGTCGAAAAGACCAAGATTGACGACGAAAAACGATCGGCCATCAACGAAAGCCGAATGATCCGCCAGTCGAACATTCGGTCCATCGAAAATCGGTTCCGATTTCTGGCAATTCTGCTCCCTCCGCTGCCCTCGATGATTCTGGGGATCTGGGTTCTGGGCCGAAGGCTGGCCAGAGAGAACAGAAATACGCCTGCAAGCCGCATGGCATGATCTCGATTCAAGCGTTTACATACGACAATTCCAATCAGTGATCCGTTCTATTTTGAGGTGAGATGACGATGAACGAGTGGCCAAAAACCCTCGCTTTTGCTGCCGTGGCTGCCGTCACGACTGGCGTGGCCTTGACACTCTCAGGGCTTGATCGCAGAACTGCCAACCGTGTTTTTGACGATCAGGGTCAGGCTTTTTTTGAGTCTTTCCGCGACCCGCTCACAGCCCAGGCCATGGAAGTGATTGAATACAACCCTGAAACGGCAACGGTTTCGCCATTTCAGGTTCAGCAGAAGGACTCCAAATGGTCGATCCCTTCACACTACGACTATCCAGCAGAGGCCAAAGATCGACTCGCCAAAACCGCAGCCGGTGTGATCGACCTCAAAAAGGATACGATTCGCTCGGACGATGTCTCAGACCATGAAAAACTGGGTGTGATCGACCCTCTCGA
>CAMCFM010000490.1 GCA_945874095.1 Candidatus Kuenenia stuttgartensis | reverse complement strand
AATCAGCCCGGTTCTTTGAAAATGACGCTTAGGTTTAAGATAAATCCAGGCAAAATCGTCTCTCCGGAAAGTTGCGGGGGATTGATCAGCGATTCCGGTGATTCCTGCCCCAACCGATAAATCATGACGATTTTTGTTGATGGATCAATCAGCCAGCCGAGTTTTGAGCCGTTGGCCATATACTCCTGCATCTTCGATTCAAGGACGGCCTGTGAATCGCTGGGCGATCGCAGTTCGACGACGAAATCAGGGCAGATTCTGGCGAATCCGGACCGATCATCGGCGCTGAGGCTGGTCCAGCGGTCGAGGGAAATCCAACTGGAGTCAGGAGATCGGCAGGCTCCGTTGGGCAGGATGAAGCCAGCGGAGCTGCCAAATTCATAACCTCCATATTGATCTGCCCAGAGGCCAAGATATTGCGAGATTTTCGAGTTCCGGTGCCCTGACCAACTGGATTCAGGCGGCATGACGATCAATTCTCCCTCGGCGGATCGCTCCAGCCGAGTCTCCTGATTTAACGAACTTATCCGCTGAAAATCGAATAAGGAAACTTTGATTTGGGCATCCAGAGGAAATACGATCGGCCACGAAAGGAGACGCTGATCTTCGACCTCGACCACCACGGTCGGCTGATTCCTAATCTGAAGTTCAGGTTCGGTGGCAATGCTCATGATGAACTCGAACTGGTGAAAATGTTGTTCAGGTCGAGTTTAAAATCCTCTAAAACGGATTCGCCTGAAATTTCTTGAGGATTCATCTGGGATTCTGGTACCTGTCCTGGCCGATAGATCGTCACCGTTTTTGTCGAAGGATCGATCAGCCAGCCGAGTTTTGAGCCGTTGGCCAAGTACTCTTGCATCTTTGATTGAAGGGTGGTCAGAGAATCACTGGGCGAGCGTAGTTCGATGACGAAATCGGGGCAGATTCTGGCGAATCCGGCACGATCCGTACCGCTGAGGCTGGTCCAGCGTTCGATGGAAATCCAACTGGAGTCAGGAGATCGGCAGGCTCCGTTGGGCAGGATGAAGCCGGCGGAGCTGTCAAAAAGTTTGCCGATGGGGTGATTTTTTGACCAGAGATAGAGTTGTCCCGAGATTTCCTGATTCCATCCGCCCGTTTCTGAAGCACATGGAGGCATGAGGATCAAATCTCCCTCGGCAGAGCGTTCCAGCCGAGTCTCCTGATTCAACGAACATAAACGCTGAAAATCGGACAGGGAAACTTTGATTTGGGCATCCAAAGGGCAAATGATTGGCCAGGACTGCGGCAAATCATTCTCCAAGCTCGATTCCAGCTTGTTTAAGCAAAGAAGTTCCTGTTCGGCGGCAACACTCATCGGTTTTCATCCTTTTTTTCTCTAAATTTCAAGGATTCTGGATGAGCTGCCATACCAACCAAAACCAACAGGGCCATGTTCAACATGGCCCTTTGAGTCAGAATCAAACCGTGATTTCATTGGTCCACTGAGGACGCCAGTCTTTGCCATAGCCTTTGGTAATGCACTTGTCGAGATAAACCACTTCGTGACGCTGCTTTTCCAGGAGTCTGGAAACGCACCAGCTATCGACAGCCACCTGATCGGTGCCGACCACGATGGTATCTCCACGCTTCACATCGTTCAGGCTACCGCCGGTTGGGCCATTACGCATCAAGAGTTTACGACCATCGGCGACGACGAATGTGGGTTTCATCATCAGCCCGAAGTCGGTGATGATTCCGTGAATGTTCTGGTGGAACTGGTTGCGAGGGTTGCCCAGCAGGCCATACCAGTTCTTCATGGTCACGGTGGCTTTGCAAAGATTGTGATCCTTGACAGGCGAAACACCGATCACCTTGGTCGCATCCTTGAACGGCTTATAGAACATCCGCCAGGTATTGGTGATGGTCTCTCCGCCAATGTAAAGCTGCTCAAAATAGCTGTCCTGAGGCAGAATCAGCTTGGCGCCGGCTCTCAGTGCGGCTTCTCCGACCTTGGTCTTGAAGAAGCAGCTTTCCGGATTGTTGATCGGATTATCGCAAACACGTACTTCGCGGGCACCTGCTGCGAAACACATTTTCACCACGGCGGCGACCGTATCAGGCTGACTGGTGGCTGCGAGGTCGGGGTTTTTGTCAAACGCGACGTTGGGCTTGACCACCACAATGTCGCCCTTGGTGATGAATTTCTCGATCCCACCCATGGCCTTCAGGGCCGCTTCAAGCATGCGCCGGGCTTGTGTTTCTGAGGTTTCATCGGCCGGGCGGCTCTCGGGATTGGCTCGTACCACGACCACTGAAGGGGCGGACGACGACAGATTTGCCGTGACCGAATAATCTTTCAGCTTCACCGGTGGGGGTGGCTTCACGCCCTGCATGCCCCACGGATCATTGATTGCAACGCCTGTGGCCACCGCTCCGCCCAGCACGCAGGCTGTTCCGCCCACTTGACGAGCGAACTGGCGACGAGAAAAAGAATCGTCAGCCGGATTCACTCCACCGAGTTTTTTCAGGTTCGAAATCTGCTTGGCGGTCAGTTTCTCGCTCATCGCGGGCCTCTTCTTTCGTGAGCTCAGTCAGCCTGGAAAACCGCTTCGAATTGGGTATATCGATTGAAACGGGTTGCTGGTGAGGCTCCAAAAATTTGCATCTATAGATTATTGTATCGGACTCGGGCCTGACTTGGAATCATTCTGGATTGCCGCCGGGCTTTTTATCAGACGGTGGCAGAGGGGCCATTTTGGCAGGAACACCGGTTGCAAAGAGTTTGGCGAACTCCAGGGCGGGCTTGGCGTTGGTCGCTCCATTCACACCACCGAGCGTATTTCCCTTGAGAAAGACGACATCCACAAGTCCGATATTGGAGCTGACCACCATCGAATCGGCCCCTTGAAACTTCTCCATCGTGATCTTCGCACCGTCGGCTTTGACTGTCTCTAAATACTTTTCAAACATCGCTTTGGCTTCCTTCGAATCTGCATATGGACGCAGAAACGCTTGCCAGGATTGCCCTGATTCCGCATAGTCGGCCATGAAGACATCGTTCAGGAAGGCGTAACCGAAGACATCCTGAGCCACATATTTCTGACCTGTTTTGCCTTGCGTTTTAGGCAATAGACCAAAGATGGCATCGGGCGACGAAACGGCTGGACCTGAATCATTTGCAGACGCCACAGTGGCCGCCGGTTTGACAGAATCCTGAGCAGCTGCCACCCGCTTGGCACTGGCCAGAGCGAATTCGTTGAATTTCGGATCGTCCTTGGTGGAAACGATTTGGGTATAGTATTTGCCTGATCGGAAAAGGAGCGAACCTGAGGCGGTGTAGCCTTCAGATCCAATCTCGACAGGCTTGGTATCGTCCGGCTTTTCGGAGCCGAATTTGCCGAGCGCTTTCAGGTCGTTGGCCATCTCGAAAATGTAAATCTGAAGCTCGTTCGACTCATCACCAGCTGGGTGATAGTAGGTATAGGCCATACCTTTAACATCATACTGAATAAAGCTTTCTGCACGACCGTCGATTTTCTCGAAGAGGTTTTCGGCGTTAAAGCT
>CAMCFM010000489.1 GCA_945874095.1 Candidatus Kuenenia stuttgartensis | reverse complement strand
CCACTCCATTTTGCCCAGAATCGCAAAAGCCACAGGCGTGGACGCGAAGGCCACCATGCAAGCGGCGACGGCCAGAGTCACAAGCGGATCCTGGTTGTATCGTTCTTTAAGCTGATTGAACCAGAGGCTGGAGAGGTCGGTCATGGCGGACTACCTTGGCGGAAAGTTGTTCAAAATGGAAGTCATGGTCTATTGAGACGTGCAGTTCGCAAACATCCGTTACCGACCCTATCCATTGATCTCGCAGGCTATTGTTGAACAGTATAAACGGATTTGGGGCGATACGCAATTCTAAAGATCACACAGATTGTTTTTTAGCGCATGCCGGAATCCGGGGTGATGGCATTGGGATTGGTCGTAAGTATGCTGCCCAGCAAGAACGGGCATTCCTTGATCTGGCTAATCAGCCCAAACTAACCCGCAGCGCGAGCAAGGTCCGAGCGTCCCCAAAGTCGAGCTTTTGGAGCATGTCTATCAGTTGCATCTGTTTGTGCAGGAGTGGTTATTCACTCGTGTGGCCCTTGCTGGCGGGTAGTTTGGCAGGCAAAGTTCAATCCGAAATTCCGCATGAGCCATCATTTTGACCTTGTCAGGAAATCGAAATTCCGCTAAAGATAAGGAAATGCTTAGAAAGATGGCGATCGGCGTTCAGTCGAAGTGCCGCTTCAATGAGCAATAAAACAGGGGTGACGGCATGGCGACGAATCAGGTGATCAAAGGATTGCAAGTTGATGAAGTGATCGACAGGATCCGTCGCGACCTTGTTGGGACAGACGATTCGGTTGCATTAAATCGTATCGTCGTACTTCATAAAACCAAATTGCCTCCCGATCGTTGGACAGAAATCCTCTCATCAGTCGCTCAAAGTATTGGTCTAAAAACCAGTTATGGCGAGGGCACGCTTGACGAAGCTGCGGAATGGGCGATGCCCGACCTGCCTGTGGTTTTAAGTTTTGGTGAGGGGACAAAACGACGGTTCGTGATTCTGCACGATCATTTTGGAAGCAGGATTCAGGCAACCCTCGGGCCAAGCCCGTTTGCGAGCACTTGGATCAGTCGAAGGGAACTTGAGCAACGACTCGAGCTTGAGCGTGATCAAAGAACGATCTGGCTGGCGTTTGCTCCATCCACTCCCGGCGCGGTGGTCTCAGCGTCTGAGCAAAATCCAGCCAGATCTGAGCCAAACGCTCATCAATCCAGCCATGCCCATTCCAGCCGCACTCGTCCACTGACACGTCTGCTCCAGATTATCAGACCTGAGATGAAAGACATTCGTGTCATTGCAATCTATGCTCTGGCCACAAGTGTGCTCGGGCTGGCCACACCACTGGCTGTCGAGGCACTGGTTGCGACTGTTGGATTCCGGATGTTGATGCAACAGGTTTTTGTACTCACTCTGGTCCTGTTTTGCTTCCTCAGTTTGGCGGCCGCTTTATTTACCGTCCAAAAATATGTGGTGGAGGTGATTCAAAGGCGAATCTTTGTGAGAATGGTGGCCGACTTTGCATTTCGGTTGCCACGGGTTCCAGCGTCTGCATTTGACCATCATAACGGGCCGGAGCTGATGAACCGGTTCTTTGATGTCATGACCATTCAAAAAACACTTTCAGGGCTTCTCACAGACGGTATCTATCTTGTAATTACAACAGTGCTTGGGCTTTCGGTGATGGGGTTTTATCACCCCTATCTGCTCGGGTTTGATATTGTCCTGCTCGCCTGCATTACGGGCATTATTCTGGTTCTGGGACGCGGCGGGGTGGCCACTTCGATTCAGGAAAGCCGCGCCAAATACAATACCGCTGGATGGCTTGAAGAACTGGCCCGCCTGCCCATCACTTTAAAGCACTTTCAAGGCAAGGAACTGGCATTGGAGCGGGCGGATGGCCTGGCCCGATCGTATCTCGATGCCCGCCGAAATCACTTTAAAATCGTCTATCGCCAGATTCTCTTCTCAGTGATACTTCAAGTTTTTGCCAGTACAACACTTCTGGGGCTTGGCGGATGGCTTGTCATTCGAGGGCAACTGACGCTTGGCCAGCTTGTGGCCAGTGAACTGATTGTCGCCATGGTGGTCGGGTCGTTTGCAAAGCTGGGCAAGTATATCGAAGATTTTTACGACCTTTTAGCGGCCGCCGACAAGCTTGGCCACATCATTGATTTACCGATTGAGAGCGATTCCGGTGATCTCCTGCCTCATACCAGTCAACCGATATCGGTGATTGTCGAACAGGCCGTGGTCAGGGACGACCATCATCACGCGATGGCAGGGCCGGTGAGTTTTGTCATTCAAGCGGGTGAAAAGGTGGCTCTGAGCGGTCCGGGTGGGAGTGGCAAGTCGACTGTTTTAGCGATGCTGGCCAGGCACCGGATTGCCAGCGAGGGCCGAGTTTCGCTCGATGGACTGGATATCAGGGACATCTGGCATGATAGCCTTCGGGAGCAAGTTTCATTAGTCTTTGATGAATCTCCACTTCAGGGTACCGTGATTGAAAATATCCGGATGGGCCGCGATTCCCTGAGCCTTCAGGAAGTGCGCTGGGCATTGGACGTGGTGGGCCTGGCCGAGAAGTTTTCCGAAACATCAAATGGGCTTTATTCGGAAATTGGTCCCAATGGACATGGGATTTCAAAAGGGGAGGCGCAAAGGCTATTGATTGCCCGCTCGATTGTCGCCAAACCCCGACTCCTGCTGATTGACGGTCAATTGGATGGCCTTGATGGCGGATTACGCCAGAGTATAATGAATGTACTGATCGATGAATCCGCTCCCTGGACACTGATTCTGGTGACCCAGTGCGAATCTGTCATTTCCCGGATGAATCGGACCATTTCACTGGATAAAGTTCATGAGTCTTCCAGTCATTCGATCGCGATACCATGAAAAAGTCGTGGTGAATCGCTGAGACCAGAAGAGTGATTGCATTTCATAGACCGAGGGAATCATGGGGCAGGTCATCGCAAAAGATTCGTCGTCCGATATTCAAAAATCAAATCCGTCGATTCCCAGACTTCCAGCTGTGCCAAGTCGTGGTTCAATACTGCTTGACAGAGCCAGCGAATTCCCGGCCCTAAGGCTCGTGCAACCGCCGCGCCGATCAAGACAACTGGCAAGTGTGTTACTCTTTTGCGTGATCTTGCTTCCAGTAGGCCTGGCATTGATCCCGTGGCAACAGTCGGTGAGTGGGATGGGTAAAGTGATTGCCCTTGACCCAACCGAACGACCTCAAACCATTGAAGCTCCGACCAGTGGACGCATCACTCAGTGGTGGGTTGTGGAAGGGTCAAAGGTGAAGTTGGGCGACAAACTGGTGGAAGTCCTCGATAATGATCCAAATTATCTCCAAAGGCTGAGAGACCAGCGGCAGGCCATTGCGACCAAGTTACGGGCATACGAAGAAAAAATCGATCTCACGCAGCTTCAGATCAAACTTCTTGAGCAAGCCCGCGATCTCTCGGTCAATTCCTATAAGGCCCAACTCGAAGTGGCTGAGGAGAAGGTCCGTCAAGCGGATCAGAACTTGCGATCGGC
>CAMCFM010000488.1 GCA_945874095.1 Candidatus Kuenenia stuttgartensis | reverse complement strand
CCTTCAGGGCGATCGCTGGTGCGCCACAGAGTGTCCAAACCTGCAAGAAAAGCTGCGAGCGTTTTACCGGAACCAGTGGGCGCGACAATCAGGGTGTGCTGCCCGGATTGAATCGACGGCCAGCCCTTCACCTGTGCATCAGTAGGAGTTCCCACAGAGGCCCTGAACCAGTCGGCCACCTCAGGTATAAAGCCTTTTAATGGATCATCTTGTGGCACATCTGAACCGAGATGGATTCCGCCTATTGCAGACGGATCAGGATTTTTGGTTTTGCGTTTCGCCAATGCAAGCTGGCTCCAATCAGAAACGTGAGTTCAATCACACATTGTAAGCAAAGCCTTTAGAGGAAAGTAGTAGAGCCGACAAATCCCATATAATAAACCGCCAGGAACCAAACCTGAATCACGTTCCAAATATTATCAATACAGGTGACTTCAAAAACCTAACGGGGTTTGATATCTACACTCAAAAAAGCACAAAACCTTACACAGAAACACGTTACACAGAAATTACAAAACAGGGATCAGATTCTTCTGGGCGAGGGGACCTGGGGTTATCGTCTCTATTCTCCAGGTTCGATTTCAGATTCCGAGTGAATCTGGCGGTCGATCAGGGATCGAACAAGCTGAGCCACAGAGCAGTTGCGGCGTTCAGCCATCTCTGCAAGCATTTTTAGCCGATCCTTATGAACCAGCAGGGAGAGTTCTACGACTGGAGAATCTGCCTGAGAAGTGGCTCCGAAAGATATGGAAGCGATTGCTGAACTAGTCATCGCATCACCTGGTCCCTTGCATTTCAACTTCGAATTGGGCGGTAATTAAACATTAAGCAAAATCTATGCCATGAATTGATTGATGAACGCCCTCAGGCTCATAATAAAAATGACGAGGCTAGAAACCACCGTCAGGATCAAACCCATTCGGAGCCCAAATTCTAATTCAGGAGAACGTTTCGAGCTTTTCCGGACTGGGATGGATGATGAAGCGACGAGAGTCGATTTGCCGGCAATTTCGGCCATCGGATCAGACCAATCCTCCTCTGAGAATTCCGTATTCTGCTTCGAGAGATCGACGATAAAGTCTTCGATACCATAGTCTGAAGCAACGTCTGAAGATTCTGGGAGAACAAACGAATCAGAGATGCTGAATTCTGATAAAGCCAAGGGAAGGTCGGCAGGAGCAACACTCAATTGATGGGATGATCCAGAGGCCCTACCAGCCAGCATCTCACTGAGCCTATGTGATACAACATCAGCCGTAGGACGATCTTCTGGATTTTTTAAGAGGAGTTGGTCTACGAGTGACGTCAAGTCCGCTGGCAGATCTGGACGAACCACCGCCAGTGGTTCCGGTGGAGTCATGCGATGACGGTAAATTTTACTCACAGCATCGCCCCCATCGAATGGGACATGTCCAGCGAGTGCGTGGTACAAAATGCAGCCGAGGGCGTAATAATCGGCAGGCGGTTCGGCCTTGGATGCATCCCGGAGTTGTTCTGGAGAGGCGTAATCCAATGTGCCGAGGATCACACCCGGGCGGGTCAGACTCTGGCGGTCACCGACAGCTTTGGCAAGCCCTAAATCAAGGATTTTCCAGCGTTTATATCCATCGTAAACAATATTGGAAGGCTTCAAGTCCCGGTGCACCAAGCCTGCTGAGTGAATGGCGATGAGGCCCTCGTTCACCTGAGCTGCCAAACGCACAACCGTTTTGAGTTCAGGCCTGCGATTCTTGGCTTCAATCAATGCTGCAAAACTCGGTCCTCGAAGTCGCGGCATCACCAGATAGAACCGATCCGAATCACGGCCAAAATCGACTGTTTTCGTGACATTGGGGTGATGGACATTCCGGCCAGCCTTCATCTCGCGTAAGAACCTGGATTCCAGTCTTTTACGATCCTCAGCAGGCATATTCGTATCGATTTGAAGCACTTTGACTGCAACAGGAATATCGCGTCTATCGCGAGGCTCAGCAGCATAGACTTCCCCCATCCCTCCCCGGCCTATGAGTTTACGCAGCCTGTATCGACCACAATCAAGCCGGTGCGATTGACCTGCCAAGAGCGATTTCGCCTGAAATGAACTGATCAGACCTTCTTTGATTAACGAATTCGCTAACTCGGAGGCTTCATTTACGGAATCGGCAATGTGTCGAACTTGATCGATCTGTTCAGAGGTCAGCCAACCATCGGTTGAGAGCCAATCCATCCAAGGGCATGTCACGGGAGTTATCCTGGGAAGAAATTCAGGGTAAACCGATTCGACATTTTAACAATCTGGAAGTGATCAAAACCAGTGATCATCCAGAGATAGGTGTTGTCTGAATACGAATGAGAAGACTCAGTGAGTTGTACTATTGGCAACGGGCAATCGACCGATATTAACAACGATACACGTGATATTATCACGAGAGCGATTGGCAACGGCTTTATCTACAAGTATTTGCGCAGCGAGTTGAGCGTTAGGCTCAGCTTTAAGGATACCGGTCATTTCCGATTCATTGATCACGCCTGAGAGACCGTCGGAACAGAGCACAAACCGATCACCTTCCAGCAGACTCATGACTTTGACATCGGTGGCACCACGATCGACCTCACGGCTACCCAGGTAGAGATATAGAACATGGTTATAACGATGCGTAGGCACATCTTCCTGGCGAATTGTTCCGACTTCAGCCAGAGCCTGAGCCATGGAGTGATCTCGTGTCAGCAACTCTGCACGATTGCCCCTGACACGGTAACAACGCGAATCGCCAATGCTTGCCACATGCGCCCGGCCACGTCTGACCACCAGAAGGACAATCGTTGTGCCCATGTTGCTCAATTGGGGTTGGATCGCCGAGGCCGCCACAATTTCCTGATTTGCATCGCTGATCGACTCACGGATCGCTTTAATCACGTGAGTGGTGCGAAATTCGCCGATATTTCGTTTAAGAAGCTCGCGAGGAACAGCGTCGATAGCCATCTGGCTGGCGATCTCACCGCCCAGTTGCCCCCCCATTCCATCTGCTACGATGTAAAGCGGTAAGGCTGCATCAAGATTTGAGATATAGAGATTGTCTTCGTTATGCTCACGAAAATTGCCGCAAATGGTCACTTGACCAAAATCAACAACACCAAGAGTGGAATCGGCAGCCACAAGTGATGATTCTTCGGAGAAATAATCCATCGGAACAAAAGCAGGACTTGACGGTTGTCGTTTGTGACCGACAAGGGACTTCAATTTTTGCCAAATTTGGCCGATCATCGATAAATGTCTTTCAGAATTGAAGCGAATACCAAAATCGATTGATGGGTACAACCTCTGATGATATTGACTACGCTCGTGGCTCTCAAATGTGACTTGGATTCTCGAATTGGACTGATCTGACCCAACCTGAGCATGCTTTATTTCGCATGAGCAGGCGCTGCCCAACGCATGAGATCGTCGGTGCCTACGGCTCTGTAGGTGAGGAAAATCTCACCTGCTTCGAAACCGGCGATTTGACCATGGTATCGGTTCATCGCTTCCACGACACCAAAAACACGCTTCCGACCA
>CAMCFM010000487.1 GCA_945874095.1 Candidatus Kuenenia stuttgartensis | reverse complement strand
ACAGTCAGGCCGAGGAATGCGGAACTGGTTGCCACCACGGTGTCGTCAATTGCATTTGCACGAATCTGGGCGGCTTGAACCGGATCCTGATTGCCAACATCGTCGAACGGACCAACCGTCAGAAATGCAACACCGAGCATGTCGTAAGGTCTGTCAGCTGCCACTGTGTCGCCTGCAATGTGTTCTCGGATCAGTTGATCGAAAGGTTTGTCCTGATTCAGCGATCGAATCACATAATCGCGAAATGGCCAAGAATTATCGATCAAAACATTACGCTCAAACCCATTGGATTCACCAAACCGAGTGATATCAAGCCAGTAACGGCCCCAGCGTTCGCCATATTTTGGGGAAGCCAACAGTCTGTTCACCTGCCGCTCATAAGCATCCGGGCGAGTGTCTTGTAAAAAGAATTGCATTTCTTCCGGACTTGGAGGAAGCCCTGTCAGGTCGTAAGAAAGTCGTCTCAGCAGTGATCGCCGATCGGCTGGAGGTGATCCTGAAAGATTTTCCTGATGTAATTTAGAGCTGACGAAATGATCAATCGGGTTTTGATTCCAATCGCTTGGAAAACCTGAAGGCAGTGGAGGAACTTTCGCGTCCGTCAATTTCTGGAGAGACCACCAGGTGGCTGCATCTGCTTTCGACTTTTCTTTCAAAACAATCGTTTCAGGCCATTTTGCTCCCTGATCGATCCACTGTGCCAGAATCGCAACTTGAGAGGAGTTCAGAGGCTCGCCCTGACGCGGCATGTCTGGCTTCATCCCAGGAGATTCCGGCTTAACCCGAGTCAGCAATTCACTTTCCGCTGCTTTGCCCATTTCGAAAGCCGTGCCGGATTCACCACCCTTGAGTGCGGCTTTTAAATTCGATAAATCGAGGCCGCCTTTGGTCTTCCCTGGCTGATGACATGCAATACAGTGCTGTGTCAGGATCGGTGCGACTTGTTTTTCAAAGTTGATTGGGGGATCGACTGCAAGAACTTCAGAACTGGCCAGTAAAACGAATCCATAAACCATTAGAAAATGAAATTTCAGGATTCGAAGCTGATGGAGGTGCATGGCCGACTCGTTTTCGGTTCGCTTGGGGCTTGCAGGCGGGACATCTTTTCTATAATCATCTATTTGAAGATCTTATGCAAGAGTCTGTCACACATATCAAGTCAGGATTCATCCCCGAAATGTCGCACGATCAAACCATCCAAAACATCGCTGAACCGACGACCGATATTGACCATTCAGATCCTTTGGGTAGTCAAGAGAACAGGCTGACTCCAGCTCCTGTGAAATCTCGGATTGGATCGATTGATGCGTTTCGCGGCTTTGTCATGTTTCTGCTCATGGCTGAGGCTCTCCATCTGGGCCAGATGGCGAAAAACTTTCCCGATAGCTCGCTCTGGAAAACTCTGGCTTATCATCAGACGCACGTCGAATGGATTGGCTGTTCATTGCACGACATGATTCAGCCCTCTTTCTCGTTTCTGGTCGGTGTTTCGCTGCCATTCTCTTTGCTGGCACGTCGAAACAAGGGGCAAAAAACTCGGAAAATGGCGATGCATGCCGTATGGAGATCTCTTGCACTCGTGGCTTTAGGAATTTTTCTACGGTCGGTTGGGCGAAAGCAGACCAATTTTACGTTCGAAGACACGCTCTCCCAGATCGGGCTTGGCTATTTCTTTCTCTTCTTGTTGGGACTTTATTCCCGAAAGGTTCAGTGGATTGCATTTACTGCCATTCTGATCGGATATTGGGCGTTATTTGCAGCATATCCTTTTGCGTCGGCTGATTTTGACTATGCCAGTGTTGGGCTGGATAAAAACTCGCCTTCATTCCTGACTGGTTTTCAAGCCCACTGGAATAAAAATGCCAATCCTGCCTGGGCCTTTGATACATGGTTCATGAATCTGTTCCCACGCGAAAAGCCATTTCTCTTTAATGGTGGTGGATATTCTACAATCAGTTTTATTCCCACACTTGCAACCATGATTCTGGGCCTGATTGCAGGCGGGTTGATGGTTCGACCGCTTCCAGCCTGGAAGACGGGCCTGCAGTTTCTGGTGATGGGCATCATTCTGACAGGTTTGGGCTATGGCCTTGGGGAACTTGGGATTTGTCCCGTGGTGAAGAAGATCTGGACACCGACCTGGGTGCTCTTTTCAGGCGGAATTTGCTTCGCGTTCCTGAGCTTTTTTGTGTTCACCTGTGATGCAGCGCGGATGACTCCCCTGCTCTGGCCGATCCGGATCATTGGTGCCAATTGCATTTACGTCTATGTGGTGATTCACTGGTGGAATGGATTTATTCTATCCAATATCAAGACACATCTTGGCCAGAATATTTTCCAGATTTTCGGAACAGGCTATGAGCCAGTGATTGCAGGAGCATCGGTCATGCTGGTGCATTGGCTGATTCTGGTCTGGATGGATCGAAATAAAATCCGGATCCGCATATGACTCCGGTGTTTTAAAATAGACCGACCACTATTTCCCGGGGTTCCGGATATAGTGGTCGGTAAATTTTGCGTGTGGCTGAATACTATCGACCTTAGGCATGTGACACGAGACGCAATCTTTTGAAGGGCTGACTTTACATGTCTTGGTCGGGCTGGCGTCAGGCGGATTTTTTGATGATGGAAGGTGACAGTTCAAGCATTTGGAGTCATAGAATTTCGAGTCAGATTCGGCGTTGTGGTGGGGCGAGTGGCAAGTCAGGCAGTCGAACGCGCCGGTCCCTTCAGTCTTTTTATAACACTCGCTGAAGGTGAGGGTTGTGGACTGAAACCGGACGGTGGCTGCGTTAGTTTCCTGAGCCATTTCACGCCCTTGAGTGCCGTGGCATTCAGCGCACATCTGCATAGCCTGAGGTCGGCTACCGCTGGAGTTTCTGCGGAACCGGCCGATCGCTTTGTCAGGAAACGTGTTTTTTATGGCGGCGATGTGATTTCCAGCAGGCCCGTGGCAGCGTTCGCAGCCGATACCCCGGTCGATGGATTCCGGGCCTTTCTGGTTCAGAATCGAAAAAGCGTTGGTTGTGTGACAACCGATACAAAGCCTGAGCATGTCGGGCGATTGCAATATGCCTAAAATGTCATTTTTATTTTTCGGATTCTTAGGCTGACCAGGGGTAATATCCCAGCCGTGAATCGAGGCATAGTATGTCCAGCGGGCTTCGCGGGGATCACCGGATGGATCGGTTAGAATCGGGGTGATGGCGTGCCGGCCAGATCCAAGAATGAACCTGACGAGGGGTTGATATTCTTCGCCTTGAATTTTACTGACCCATTTTGGGGATTCGATTTGGGGCTGAAATTCAGAAGAGCTGTTTTCGATATGGGGATCCTGCTTTTGAAGCATGGTCCAAGTCAGGTTGCGAGCTTCGTTGCCATGATGGAATGTGAGTGCATGGCGGCTGTTCTGTTGATCTTCGACAATTTCCTGGTGACATTCACGACAACTCTGGGCGCCTGTGAACTCGGCAGGTTCTTCCAGAAGTCCGATTTCGGAACCATCTATGGCAGCGGCTTTGGATTGGTTGAGCTTTTC
>CAMCFM010000486.1 GCA_945874095.1 Candidatus Kuenenia stuttgartensis | reverse complement strand
ACAGCTATGTCCGATGGACATCAAAAAACTTCGATTGGGCTCCAGAGGAGCTTCAATCAATCGACGTCGTCGGCAGCACGATCGCGTTCGGCTTGATGGCGGAGCATCACGCCTTCTGTCAAATAAACCACTTCGATGGCGATATCCTGCGAGTGCTCAGCCACACGTTTCAGGTTGCGGGCGATGTTGATAATGCGCAGGGCTGTATCGAAATTCTCGATGTTATCGCGAATCGACTGCTTCATTTGCTTGCGTACAATATTCCGCAAACGTTCGATTTTTGTGGCCCTGATTCCCTCAAGGATATTGCGGGCGGCGATGGAATCGCAGCGGGAAAGTGCGTCGAGGCTTTCTGTCAGCAATTCCAGCGAACTGATGGCCAGTTCTTCAAACTCTGGGGTCAGATACGATTCCATCTGGGATTCGTCGAGCTTTCGGGCCCTTACGGCAATGTGGCTTGCCAGATCTGAGAGCCGCTCCATCAAACTGTTCAGCTTCAGGACGGCTGCAACGCGCCTCAGGTCGCTTGCCACCGGCTGGTGCAAGGCCAGAATGGTCAGGCACTTTTCCTCGATCCGAACTTCCCAGCGGTCAATCATTCGTTCATCGGCAATGATCCCGTTGGTGAGATCCGTTCGATGATTGACCAGAACATCGACCGAATGCCGCAGGGCGTTTTCGACGACAGCGGAAACACGGAGAAGGTCTGTCCATAGACGCTCCAGATCTCTCAGGAAATGCTGGCCGACAGTGGATTGACGTGGACCTGATCCATGCGACGTGGATGTCTCAAATGCAGTATTTTGATTCAAAGCCATTGTGGTGCCACTCACTGATCTAAAGAACGACGCATTTTACCTGTTTCCAACAACCGACGATAGAACACGACCAAACAACACTTGACTCGAGGTTGGCCTGGAAACAACAGGTCGCTGCATCCAGAGCATCACGGAATTTTGACAAGAATGGGGGCCGACAGCCTCCTGCCCGGCAAACTCGCCACTCTTATTCCAATCTGATCTGTCGTCAATTTTTCTCTGTACTACTTGCTCTATTAAATATAACCCAATGATTCAGGACTTGACAAGCGAAACATGACTTAGTTCGCAAAATTCACAGAAGTTTCACATTCATGCCACTTCCAGAGTTAAGTCGATATCTTCGCTCTACCCAAGTAACAACTTACGTCCTATCCTGTCCGGCGCCGAATCTGACGCTCAATATCCGCTGCAATCACACTCGGTAACTCAACACTGGTCAAACCTTTCGGATCTGCCATCGAGGCCAGCCGCCGGGCCAACTTCGAATCCCTCAGCCATGGTCGACCCTGGGCCGATGCCTTCTCGGCATACGCTGCTGATATCACTCCACGAACCACCTGACCGACCCCCAGCCGTCCCGTTTTCAACCTCACCAGCTGTACGCTAAGTCCTTTCATATCCGTACCCACGATCACGACAGAAGTCTCCGAAATCAGCCGCTCCACTGCCCCATGATCACGAATGGTTTTCACCATCTTCTTCCTCTGACGCTTCAGGTCGGGGTCGCCCTCCAGTTCGCGCACCTCCTGACGAGCCTGATCTGCCGATGGACGGAGCCTGTCAATCCAGAATATCCGGCCCAGAAACATCTCAACCATGCCTAAAAAGATCAGCGGAACGGTCAGGATGAAAAGCCCTAACCCCAATTCCTGACGACCATTCCGGATATGATCAATCACCACCGTTCGTGACCATGTTCCAGCCGCCAGTGCTTCATCGGCCCACCTCCATTGCAGCACCATCAAAACCACCACACAGCCTCCCAGTGCCGCCAGCGGCCGCAAAACTCCGAGAAATAACCGGTGCGAAAGGGGTGGTTTGGATGACCCTGATTCATCATCGAATTTCGCCCAGATTGCCCAAAGCCTCTCCACTTTCGGTATGGCCAAAGCCGGCGACCATGAACCACCCGTCACCGCCTGATGAATCAACAAGGCTGCCAGAGACGCTCCCAGACAAATCACCAGCAAAGGCTCTGCCAGTGCGATGATGTCGTGCATGATCACAGACTGTAACTCTTTACCTGTGATCCCCTTTTGTGCCATCGCAGGAAGGTTGGACCAGGTTTTCTGGATGATCTCGACAAGACTTTTCGCCATCGCCGGGCCACGTAAAAACGCCAGTACCAGTGATATGGCCAGCACCAGAGCGCGCACAAGTGCTGGGGCCAAAGGCACATAGCCCATCTCTCGGGCCAGTTTCTGACGATATGCAGACGGCTCTGCTGTGTTCTCGCCCTGATCACTCATTCGGCCACCTGCTCCAGTGGTCTGGGTGGCCCAACATCAGGATGTGACAGACCATGCATCGCTTCAGCCGATCTCAAAAGCCACGGGTCAAGCGTTCGTGAAAGGCCTGCCGAAACACCCGCCAGCCCTGCTGCCAGAATGACCAGCCCAATGGCCAGCCGGGTCGGGGCCAGAAGGCTCCACGACAAGGCTACGGATTGACTGCGTGAGGCCAGCGCGACAGACATCTGGGCCGTGGTCAGGGCCAGTAGGATCGGCCACGAGGCCAGGATCGAAAGGGCCAGTGCTTCTCCAACGAGCCGGAAAACCGTCTCGGCCTGAGCCTGGCCAATCATGTTAAGTCCTTGCCCCAGCGGACACGCCGAGATGCTTTCAGAGACCAGATCCAGAAGCCTCAAAGGACCTCGGGAAACGAAAAAAACGACCAGACCGACCAATGAAAAGAGGCGGCCGATGGTGGATGGAAGGTCGCCGGAGTCGCCGTCCCAGTCCGGCTGATAGGTGGTCTGGATGTTCAGGCCCGAGAGCAGGGCGACCCATTCTCCAGCGGATCGGGCGGCGGCAATCCAGAGGGAAATGGCCAGGCCGAGGCCCACTCCGATCACAAACTCAGAGACCATAATCAAGCCCCAAGCTGCCCAGCTAGCCTGTTTGAGTGCCAGGACTGGTGGTTCGCCCACGGCCATGATGCCTGAGAGCAGAATGGCGATGGTGATCCGAAAATTGAAGCCCACCGTGGCCGAACCCACTCCTGGGGCAAAGCTGGCCAGCCCGATCCAGCGTAAGGTGAGTAAGGCCATGGTTGTAGGATGGCTATCCCAGCCAGCCACGCCGGTTGCGATCGACCATAACCAGCCAGAGATTTCAGGGATTCCGGCATCCACTTGGGCCACTCACATTTCCATACGTCTGGCGTTCAAAACGGATTCAATTTCCGTTTCGTAAAAAAGACTTATCCACCGCGTGAGACAGAGGTTATCAGGCTTACGGTGAAACCGACCCACTGCGAGATCATCCACGGCAGAAGCATCATCACGGCAACGCCGACCACGATCATTCGGGGTATCTGGGCAAACGCCCCTTCGTTCAGTTGCATCACCGTTTGCAGGAGGCCCAGCACAATGCCTGCGACCAGCGCTGTGGCCAGCACGGGCAGGCTTAGGACCAAGGCGAGCCGAAGGGCTTCCTGAGACCAGTCGAGCACCCATTGGGAGTCCATCATCTGGATACGATCCTCTTTTGCAAGTGCTTGAAATGAAAGGGTTTAGCTGAC
>CAMCFM010000485.1 GCA_945874095.1 Candidatus Kuenenia stuttgartensis | reverse complement strand
ATGGCCAGGGCCTGGCCCACCCGCGAGGCTTGGGGATCGCGTGCCATCTTGGTCTTTGGCTTGATAAACCATGCATCGGACTTGCCAAGACCAAGCTCAGCGGAACGCACGAACCAGTGCCCAATAAAACCGGTGCAAGCGTGCCTCTGATGCTTTACGATCGTCAAATTGGAGTGGCATACAGAACCAAGGCCAAAACGGCCCCTATTTTCATATCAGTGGGCCATAAGTGCAGGCTTGAAAATGCTTTGAGTCTGGTAAAACGGATCACCGACAATCGCCGGATTCCGTGGCCAATTCGGGCTGCCCATGATGAAGCCAATGCCGCCCGATGTGGCAAGCGAATCACTTGAAAATGGCTGGATCAGACCCGATTTTTCCGGATCAAGGCCAGGTTTCGTCCATAAATCCAAAGACCTGTACACTGGCCAATCACCAGCACAGGTTCGCGCCTCTGCAGGCCATAAATAAAGAGCATGATCGAGCCCACAAGGCTCATCCACCAGAATGAGGTTGGGATGATGCTTTTGCCAGCCCGTTCACTGGCCAGCCACTGGGTCAGGAATCGAGCCGAGAATACCCCCTGCCCCATCAACCCTAGAATCAGCCAATTGTCGAACGACTGTGACCAGGCATTCATGATTCAAACCTCTGGGCTGATGGATGTTCTGAAAATTGCCCCTGAAATTCCGATGGTCTGAAATGTGCCGGTGGAGGGACGAATTTATGGCCTGAATCGGCTCTGATATCTGTCGGGAACAAAGCGTGGTCGAATCGCAATTGGCGGCGGTTAAGCCATGCCACACCAAGAAGATCGATCACGACCTTCAATCCTCGATTTCGCCAATGATAGTGGGAAGTTCCGTTGGAACGCGGGTGATGCTTCACCGCAATTTGAGTCATTTTTGCACCACGTGCCGCCAGCATTGGGCCAAGGAACCGGTGCCAGCCTTCAAATCGCGGCAACTCGTTCACCAGAGAGGCTTTCAAGAGTCGGGTGGAACAACCGGTGTCGCGAATCTCTTGCCCGAGGACCCAATTTCTGACCCTGTTGGCAATCTTGCTGACCCATCGGGTGCGGTGGTTATCCTGACGCTTTTCACGCCAGCCCAGAACAGCATCTGAATTCGACTCGCACGCTTTAGCCCAGAGTCGGGGGATGTCGGCAGGGTCATTCTGTCCATCGGCATCGAGCGTGGCCAGCCATTGTCCACTGGCATGTTTTGTAGCGATGGCAAGTGCTGTGGACTGACCACTTTGCCGATGATTTTTAACCAGTTTCAGTCGTGGTTCAGATGCGGAAAAATGGGCAACAATCTGGCTCGTGGAATCAGTTGAGCCGTCGTCAACCACGATCACTTCCCAGACGGGTGGATTGGGCCAAGCCTTGAAAACGTGAAAAATGGCAGGTAGTAAAGTCGTAAGTCCAGCCGCTTCGTTGTGTGCGGGTATCAAAATCGACAGGGTCGGAAGGTCGGTCAACCCGAAATCGGATTTGTTTAAGGAATCTGACACAGCCAAGGCTCCATGCCTCATTTTTTTCATCTGCAGACATCCTGTCCACACTGATCATATCGAATCATAACGAAAACGAACATTTCGTCCAGAGCGAAACAGAACGTCGTCCTTTAGAAGTTTTGGTTCAATCGAGTTCCGGCAAGTTGGACAACCTGGGATATGTGGAACCTGTTTACTACAATGAAAAGCGAATTTGCAAGAAAGTTGGTGTTGTCAGGGCTTTATCTCATGGTTCATCTGGATGGTGATCGGTTTGGTAAGTAATAGGGTTTGGATCAGGGAATCGGGCCCCTTGAGTTGTTGGTTGATTTGTAGGGTGCCAGAAGTGCCGTCGCGGGTGGTGTAGGCGACCTTGAGCTGGGAATGGCCAAGGGCTTTGAAATCCCACGAGGTCGTGAATATAGTCCCATCGCTGTTGGCGCCGGTTTGTGTGACCTGATGAGTGACAGGGTGGGCGATGATCAGCGAGATGGACTCTTTTTGAGGTTCGTGAGAGGTGACTTCGATGACTTCCCCAGGGATTTTCCAGGCGTAAGTGGTTTTGAGGAGTTTACCCTGGGTGGCAGTATCCACCCACGTGCCGAGGATCTGGTTCCATTCGGACCGCTGGAGTATGTCGGCCAGAGAATTGCCCTAGAGAGCCTGAGCAGATTCGGCGGACTGAGTGACATGGAACAGGAAGTCGTTGCTGAAGAGCCCGTCGGGGTTCTGAACCTGAAGGAAATGGATGCCGGTCGAGGGCAGGTTCTGAAGGCTGATCTCAATGGTTTCTCCAATGACTTTGAAGGAGCCAGGGGCGCGGACCCCATCGACGAAGAGATTGGCATTATCGCGAATATGGCGGCCACTGACTTTCATGGAAAGGCTGCTAGGATAGATGGCGGGGAACTTTTGTGTCCCCGATTGTTTTTCAATAGGCCCGAGTGTCCAGAGAGCAGGCTGTGGTTTTGTAATGTCGCCCTCAAGTCCGATTCGGGCCGTGAATGTGCCAATAAATCGGGCTTCTTTTGCGAGAGCGACGAGCGCCCCACGGGAATAGGCTTCGCGATTGCCGGAAGTTGCGACGTAAGAGCCGCCTTTGAATTGGGCGTCAAACTGTAGAGCCACGGGGATGGAGTTGTCTGGGTTGATAAGATGAGTTCTGGTCAGGACAATCGGGGCGTTCTTCATTAAACCTCGTTCCGTAATCTGGATGCATCTCATTGTAAGCAGATGTTTTACTGCGATCGGTTCGTTGTTGGCTTCAGTCCGTATACTTGTTTTGTAATCCGGGCCGTTCTTCATGGCATACAAGGGTTTATGTCGAATAAAACTCTTGCTTTTCGGATGGCTTTTATCGGGTCGGTTCATGAGAGTCTTTCGTTGTCCAACAAATCTCAAGTCCGTCTCAATCGCTCCCGCCCGCTTTCTTGTTTTGCACACCTGACCGTTCTTCATGGTGTATAAGCGTTTGTGTCGGATGGGAAGTCTTGCTTTTCGGGGCTGTTCTCTGATGGGGCTGGCGTCAGTCAGCTTGTTTTGCACCGTGAACTGTTCTTCTTTCTGACAAAAGGGTTGCGACTTCTCTGTAAGCTCAAAAACAGAGGGCATGATGCCTGCCTTAGGAATCATCCCGGACCAGTTAAGATGTAATGATTACACAGACGTGAACACTTGCATCAGGTTTAACGGTGGTCATAAATCTGACGGTTTGAGTCAGGATGGGCCAATGTTAGGGCGGCGGGATAGTACCAACGATAGTATCATCAACCCATGGGTCTCAGTTGAGTCCGTGTCGGTTTGGGATCAACCAAGAAATGGTCCTTTACTATGAAACAAGCGGAAAATAGCTTCCGGATTTTGGGTGATTGGGCTCCAGAGCAGAGGGCTATTAATGGATATGTCCGAAGGAGATCAACAGCCTGACCTGCCGCCCTCCTTCGTCTGGGCTCCATAAGAGTCAGCTATTAAACCCCAATCACTCTCAGAAACGGATTTCTGTAGGCCCGGTCCCCTGACCTCGCTGTATATCACATCATTTGGGTAAATTTCTGGGATTCAATTATA
>CAMCFM010000484.1 GCA_945874095.1 Candidatus Kuenenia stuttgartensis | reverse complement strand
ATGTGGAAGGTGGAACCACCGCCTGGGCTGCCGCCGGGTTGCCTGTGGTTCGGGGCAGGAAGACGATCAGCCTTGAGCGTCAGGTGCGAATCGCGGCTGGATCGCTGGTCTTTGCAGGCACGCTTTTGGGGGCGATCGTAAACCCTCTGCTTTTAATCATACCCGGCTTTGTCGGTGCAGGGCTGGTTTTTGCAGGTGTTACGGATACTTGCGGCATGGCGATGATGCTGGCGAAAATGCCTTGGAATCAGCGCGGTGGTGCAACCTGTAAAGCCTGACAAAGCGGTTGGTCTAAGCATCACCGATCTGTGGTTTTACATTCTCGACTGAATGTCGCGGAGTCGTTTGGCCACATCTTTATAGCCATAATCGTTGGCGGCCACTTCATTGAAGTGCTCTTCAGCTGGTTGCAACTGACCATTGCGTTCGGCAAGGCAGCCGAGGCGGTAATGGAGGTTGTTGAAAGTGGCTGTATCGTCAGCAGGGACAGACTTTAAAGCGTCGGTATACGAACGTTCTGCCAGCTTGGCCGAGCCGACTTTCTCAAAACACTGACCGGCTTCTGTCAGGGCTTTGACTTTCCAATCAGAGGAATTTCGGGCTTGCTGAAATGCGGCAATGGCTTCATCAAGCCGATCGGCACGGGCCAGAGAGGTTCCGAGCCGGAAGTGGCTTTCGGCATCGGCATTGTTGATTGCAATTCGGCGCTGAAATTCACTGATTTCGAATTCGTTGCGTTTGCGAACCAGTTCAGTGCGTTTAACAGTGGCCTCTGCATCGGCTGGATGGTCCGCAATGTGCTTGTCCCACTGCTCCAAAGCACGAGCCATGCGTTCCAATCGGGTATCGGCATGGTTCAGGCGCAGGTAAAGATCGCTTGGAGAAACCTTTAAACCAGCATTCAGGGTACGGTCGGCTTCGTCCCAGCGGTTGCTTGATTTGTAGAGATCAGCAAGTTGCAAAACCAGTCGAATATCGGTTGGATTTTGTTCCACCTGCTTTTTGAGACGTTCTTCGGGAGTGAGACTTGCATCCGCTTTTGTGGTTCCAGCCTGATCTTTCTGATCCTGTACCACACGGACTTCATGTCCCGGTTGATCCTCACCGATTTGGCCTCCAAGGGGCTGGTTCGGCTTCTTGGATCCTGACTCCATCCCTGAACGTGCCATCATTTCTTTGGCAGAGAGAGAGTTGATCCTGGATGTGATATCCTGGTCGGCAGGGACCAGTTCGCGGATGATTTCGAAGCATCGGATGGCAGCGGCCCATTTACCCAAGGCTTCATAAATGCGAGCTTTAAGGCGAAGGTAGCTGACTTTGTCCTCAGCCTCGTCGGCCACAGATGCGAGGTTCCACTCAGCCAGTTCCGGGGCACCCAGTTCGAGCGCGCATTCAGCGGCCTCCATGGCGACATGGACATCCCACGGGTTCAGAACGAAAGCATCTTCGCAGGTTTCCAGGGCTTTGAGCCACGAGCCTGTGGATTTCGTGATGCGTATCTGGAGACTGATTGGCTGGACACGGGCCTTGGACATCATCCCGACCTTGCCTGGATCATTCTCGTATTTTAGTCGCTGGGTGGCTCTAAGACCTTGTCTATAAGGAAGATGCGTAGGCAAAAGCCGGCAGGCGTCGTTCAGCATCTGAAGAGCGTAATCTAAATTACGTTTTTGGGCAGCATCCAGGCCTGTGTCGTAATAGGCTTTGGCTCTTTGAATTTTTTTTGCGTCAATTTCGGTGGTCATGGCCCGCGTTGTCCGTTGGTCAAATATGAAGCGATCTGGTCAGAGCTGATCGCGACGAAACCTTTACTTCATTCTAGCAAATCTGATGTCATCGGAATGAACAATTTCATGGTATCAAACCGCGTGGAGCTAAAATTCTGTGCAGATTTCCACTCCCTGTGGGTATCGAATGATGCTTCAAAGGCTTTCAAATATCTACGTCCGACTGGTTTTATGAACAAGTCACAATACAAAAACGGCCCTGATCTTGAACGATGGGGCCGCTGTTGTGCAATTTGATTAGAGCGCTGGTGATGCAGTAAGCCTTATCTGATCAGAGCTTTAAAGCTCACATGACTGCTATCGCCGGGAGCAATCGAGCCTGGGAGGTCCCATCTCAGCTCGGTGGAGCCAGCCTCATTGGCATTGGCCGAAAAGACGGTGCCTTTCGGACCTTGGGCGGTGCCTTTGATGTATTCAAGGCGAGGCAGGAGGCTGTCAATCACGCTCACGGAGCGAATCGAGACGTTCCCCATATTGCGATACTGGATCACAAATTCCACTTCCTCACCGGGGATCGCTTCTTCTTTGCTGACACGTTTGATCACCGCCAGACCAGGCATATCCGGAACAGGCTCAGTGCCTACCTCTTCATGAGGCTTCCACGACATAACCTTCTCAGAGGCTGACTGTTCGATCCCGGTCACGACCACCGATTCGACCGTTTTGGTCGAAATGGGCCGTAGAACTTCCTTCGAAAGCATCGCCTTGTCACGATTGATCAAGATCTGGGGAGGATTGATCAAAGCTCCAATTTTAGGCTGCTGGACCAGTTCAAATCCGCCCAGAACGCGAAGTTCGATCTTTGCATCGACTGCCTGACGGTTGATCATCCCAGAGGCTCTCTGAGTGACCCGATTCACGATCGGAGGTTGGTTAAGGGTCAGCTTAACACCCATTTCCCGTTTCCGTAATGCTTCCATCTGCTGGGCGTTGCGCTTTACCACAGGGCCTTGTACCAGAACATTTTCATTGGCACCGGTCAGCAACTCGGTGGCAGCGAACCTGGGGGCATAGATACAGACAATGTTGGTGGGGAGCATTTTGCGAGACCTTGGCCCATCGCCGATCCCGAATTGAATCACGGCATCTTGTGGCTCGATCCCAACCGACGAACCGCGAGTTGCTGTGGCCAGACGGCCGTCATCGCCACCATCACAGAGGTATTCATCGCCTGGCAGGCCTGGCTTTTCAGGAGGTTTGCAGGACGCAGCCACTGGGGCAGGGGCACAGGTGATGGTCGGGCAACTCATGCGGCATCCATCGCCGGTTTTGGAGACGTGCAGACATCGAACGCCGGAGAGCGGGAGACGGCTCACAGAGAGCATCTGAATTTCTTCGGCGTTTGGCTCACGGGTACCAAACCGAACAACGGCCATGATCCGACCCAGAGCACGGGCCACTCGGAAAGGATCTTCACCAGGACCAAGTTCGGCTGTAGGGAGTCGATCCGTCTCTGCTTGATATGGAATGGCCGCTTTCGGGTCTTCCAGATAAATCACGCGGGTGATCATGCGATTCTGGTCGAGAATGGTCTCGATATCACGATCAGAGAGAGTGACTCGAATCGGATACTTCAGGGGATCAATATTGGAAGGGCGGTGCAGGTGTCCATAAATTTCAATGCTGGCATAAATATTCTTGCCGACCCGTTGCTGAGGGCTGGTGAATTGAACGATCGAGGTGGTGCCCACCTTCATACCGGCGATCAGGTGACCTTCAGGCGAGGTGGTGACACCGAGTCCGGGAAACGGTTGTGGCCCCAGAACCAATTTCTGGAT
>CAMCFM010000483.1 GCA_945874095.1 Candidatus Kuenenia stuttgartensis | reverse complement strand
TCCGAATCAGGCTCCAAAGCCGAGATTTTTTCGAGGATATCACCAATCCCCGGGCCCAGATGTGACATTTCCGGATGTTTTTCTGCAATCGCCTCCTGCACTCTCAATGCTTCCTGATATCGTTCCAGAGCCTGAACTTTCTGACCATTCGCCGCAAATAGATTCCCAAGCTCCTTCAATGTCGCGGCCAGTTGCGCTTGATCCTCAACCACCTCCGGATTTTCATCCACCAGTCGGGTCAGAATTTCAAGGGATTTCTGGAAATTTTCTCGAGCAGGCTCCATTTGTGTTTCTTCAATCAATTCGCCATTTAAGTAATAGACAAAGGCCAGGCTTCGTTCAAGTTTGGAGATCGTAGGGTTATCTTTTACCAGTTCTTCGAGGAATTTCTGGGACTTTAAATAGCTCTGCTTTGCAGACTCATTCAAATCCATCGACTGCTCAACAACCCCTACAGCAGTATAACAGTTTGACAATCTGATTTGATAATCAATATTGTCTGGCCGATTCTCAACAATTTTTTCCATCACTTTCACTGCTTTCAGAGCGCAATCCCTTGCAGCTTCATAATGAGCCACATCCTGATGAACAACCCCAAGATCATGGTACCCATTTGCAAGATCGATTTGTATTTGATTATCTTCGGGGAATTGCTCAGTCAATTGCTCCAGATTTTTAGTCGTCTTTTGGAATAACTCTCTAGCCAGTTGAGCTTTACCTGTGGCTCTGTAATGTGTTCCTAGATTAATAAGAATTGAAGCCATCTCAGTTTGATATAGTTTATTATGGGTATTTTTTTCCAGTAGATCCTCAATAATTTCCAAAGCTTTTTGAAACGGCTTGAATGCAAGTTCAGTTTGTCCAATCTGTTCATAAATACTTCCAACAATGTTGTATGTGTGAGCCAGCCCGAATTGAAACTCAGGATTTTCCGGGTCAGCCGCTGCAAGTTTCTCGTAATTGGCAACGGAAGCATTCAGAACCTGTAAAGCGTCACGTTTGTTACCAATTGCGTTTATCAGGATCCCAAGCTCCGTCTCTCCCTGAGCAAGAGCCATCAGCGACTCTGGCCGTTCGTTTTTATCCTTCTCAAGCTGAGCTTGCAATTTCTTGTAAAACCCGATTGTTCCTGTGAGCATTTCTTTCCGAAATGCTGCAAGTTCCGGCAGATTTTTCAGCTCCGGATTCTGGATCACCTGATCCGCAAATGTTTTAATAAATGAAATTGCCATATTTGATCTATCAAACATTGACTTTGCATTCGTTTCAGCCTTGGTTTTCTGGGCAATGGCTTCCGAATGCTCGGCGATAATCTCAATGTTTTTCTGTTCCAGATCAAGCCTGTTTTCCTCTTGAACCACGCCGTAGAGCAACATTCCAATCATCAAGAAAAGGACGGTTGATGCTCCCATAACGACAGTCGCACGATGTCGGTTGGCCCAGCGTCTGGCCCGGTCAATCGGTGGTTCTGGGAAGGCAGACACCGGTTCATCCGCCAGCCATTTATCAATATCATCCGCCAACAACTTGGCCGATGCATATCGAGCCTTGGGATTCGCGAAAATCGCTTTCAGGCAAATGGCTTCCAAAGCACGTGGCACGTTACTTGCAAGGGAACCTGGGGGTTCAAACCGGCCATGGCGAATCCGTAGCTTTTTAATCTCATCATCTTCGGACTTAACAGCATCAATCATCGGGCAACCTGCAAGCAAATGATAAAGTGTTGCTCCCAGGCTGAATACATCACACGCGGGTGTGATCTCTGCAATGGAATGAGATGCATGAGACTTGTAATGCTCGGGTGCCATATAAGCCATCGTACCACCAACAAATTTACGTTGGCCGCCCTGCTCGATATGAAGCGCTGCCTTCATGCCCAGATTCGCTACAATCGGATCTTTTGAACTCGTTTCACCCGAGTTTAAATCCCGATCCAGATAAGATTCTGAGAGAACGGCCAAACCCCAGTCTACCACAAACGTCTCTCCGTATTCGCCCGTCATAATATTTGCAGGCTTAATGTCACAGTGCAGGACACCACGATCATGGGCATATTGGATGGTCAAGCAAGCGGCCCGAAAGTGGCCGAGCAGTCTGCGAAGTTCCTGATTGGTTCGGCTTGCATCTCGGCCGGGCAGCGATTCGGCTCGATGATAATCATGAATCAGAGTATCAAGGGTCGGCGAATCGACAAATTTCATGGCATAATATGGCCTGCCATCTGCTGTTGATCCAAGACCATAAACTGGCACCACTCCAGGGTGATCAAGCCGGCCGGTGATTTCTCCCTCCAGTAAGAAAAACGATTGCCAGAACGAATTCTGCATTTGATTTTTATTAGAATTACTCATCATTTTCAGTGCAACGCGTCGGGTAATTTCCTGATCCTCCGCAAGAAAGACTACTCCCATCCCGCCTTGCGCATGAAAACGGTTGGCAATAAATCGGGCCGTTGCAGGAATTTGTTTGTTTTCTCCGTTATTTGATATACTGTTGCAATCTGATGGTGCTTGCGTCTCATAAGTCAACTGATTTTTATCACCCGAATGAGCTGAACCCGAATCGCCTGTGAATGTCGATTGAAAACTATTTTGGCTGGACTTGGTATCATTCGAATCGTTAAAAGACTGTTCACTGTAAATTTTGCCCGGCGATGTCACTGTCTGATAAGGGTCGGACTTCAGAGTCTCCAGCTCATGCTCAGAAACACTCTTAAAATGCTGATCGTCCACGAAAACACTTGAATTACCACCTAATGCATAAACTTGATCATCCGATGGCTGGATTAAATCAGATAAATCCTCGGGCGCTGCCAGCCCTGAACTGGTTTCATAAAATCGGGCCGTCGCCGGTCTAGATTGTATCTCCTGAGGTTCCGGCGGATTCCTCAAAGAATACGCCTGAATCAAGTTCTCAACATTTCGAATATCCGCTTGATTCATCCAGCCGTTTTCTTCGACGACAGCTTGAATCGAAGTCTCTTGATGCAGTCTCCAAATCTGAAATGCTTCAATCAGTCGCTGCGGATCGACCAAATGGTTTTGCGTTGCCAGAATGCCAAAAAGTACGTTTTGGTCTGAGGAAAATCCCATAACGATGCACCACCCCCATGAACTTGATAACCGTCCGGTGCATACCAGTGGTCGAATCTCTCACTAGCGGCTTTACGCGATTCACAGGCCACAAAGGGCTTCAGTCGTTCGGCTTTTTTGGTCCTTTACGGGCCGCTTTTTCTTCATGTCCACCGACCCCAAACCGCTTACCCAGCTCGGCTTCCACTTCTGAAAAATCAATCCTCGCATGACCGAGCATGACGAGCAAGTGAAAAATCAGATCTGCCGCTTCCTTCACCAGATGCTCGCGTCCCTCAGAGCCTGGCTCGCCGGCGGCCTCGACCACCTCGGCGGCTTCCTCCATGATCTTTTCGCTGATCTTGGGGACGCCTTTTTCAAGCAGGCTGGCCACATAACTTTTCTTGCCACTCACAGCCTCATCACGGCGCTGGGCGATTACGGCTTCAATTCGGGTGAGAATGGCTTCCTGCGACATGCGTGTGGGTCCGAAGTTGTCAAAAG
>CAMCFM010000482.1 GCA_945874095.1 Candidatus Kuenenia stuttgartensis | reverse complement strand
CCAGAAAAAGAAGTCAAAATCGTTGAGAATTGGGTCAAGGCGGGTGCCCCGTGGCCGGCTGGTCTGGATTTGGCGAAAGTCACAATCGGCAAAATTACCGAGGAAGACAAAGCGTATTGGGCCTATCAACCGCCCTCGAATCATCAGCCACCCAAGGTCGCAAAATCGGATTGGGTGCAGTCTCCGATCGATTCGTTCATTTTGGCGGAACTTGAATCGAAGAAACTGAGCCCTGCGCCTAAAGCAGACAGACGATCACTGATACGCCGTATCTACTTTGACCTGATTGGTTTACCACCCAAGCCTGAAGTTGTCGATGCTTTTGTGGCCGACACAGACCCCAAGGCTTATGAAAAGCTGATTGATAACCTTATGGCCAGTAAGGAGTATGGTGAACGATGGGGGCGGCACTGGCTCGATGTTGTCCGGTTTGCCGAGACAAACGGTTATGAGCGGGATGGGATCAAGCCTTATGCTTGGAGATATCGCGATTATGTGATCCGAAGCTTCAATGCAGACAAGCCTTACGACAGGTTCATTCGAGAACAGATCGCAGGCGACGAGCTGGCGAAAAAGTCGTGGGACGCAGATGCTGTGATTGCTGCAGGTTATTATCGGCTAGGAGTTTGGGACGACGAGCCAGCGGATCCATTGCAGGCCCGGTTTGATGAGCTTGACGACATTGTGGCGACGACAGCCCAGACTTTTTTGGGCATGACGATGAACTGTGCCCGGTGCCACGACCATAAGATCGATCCGATTCCTCAGAAAGATTACTACCGGTTTCTATCGTTCTTTTCCGACCTTCCAAGGTATTCCAATGATCGTAACGTTCGATCTTCAAACACGTTGACCGATATCAGCACACCTGAGCATAAAAAAGCTTACGAGGCTGAATATCAGTCACGGCAGAGCCAGATTCACGAACTGAATGCGAAGATGGTCGTGATCGAGGACGGTGCGATCAAGAAAATGCCTGCTGAGGAACAGAGGGCTTCAGAAGGTCTGGACCGGCCACAGGTTGTGAACAAGATCAAGGGGTTTTTAAGTGCCCCGGAATGGGAAGCTTATCAAACCTTGAGGAAGAAGAGGACGGAACTGGAGCGTCGGCCTGATCCTCGTTCTGAACTGGCGATGTCGGTGAACAATGTGATTTTGCGTCCAAGCCCGACATTTGTTCTGGCCAGAGGCAATCCTCATTCACCGACGACGGAAGTGGCACCAGGTTTCCCTTCGGTGATTCACGAAGCGCCGGCGAAGTTGCCTGAGCCGGATGAGAACGCGAAATTGTCGGGCCGGAGGACGGTACTGGCGGACTGGATGACGAGTCCTTCAAATCCTTTGACTGCAAGGGTTTTTGTGAATCGACTCTGGCAGCACCATTTTGGTCGGGGGATTGTGGCGACTTCAAATGATTTTGGTCAGTTTGGAGACCGGCCATCGCATCCGGAGCTTTTGGACTGGTTGGCGAACGACTTTGTCAAAGGTGGATGGAAGATCAAGCGGATGCACAAGTTGATCTGCATGTCAGCCACATATCAGATGTCGTGTAAGCCGGATTCAAAGGCGATGGAAGTGGATCCTTCGAACCAGCTTTTATGGAGATATCCGATCCGTCGCCTGACGGCTGAGGAGCTGAGGGATAGTATGCTGGATGTGGCTGGACTGCTGGATCAGCGGATGTATGGGGAGAGCGTCTATCCCAAGATTCCCAAAGAGGTTCTGGCAGGTCAATCGATCCCTGGAAATGGTTGGCCGGAGTCGAAGCCTGAGGATTCCAATCGGCGATCGATTTATGTCCATGTGAAGCGTTCCTTGAGGCTTCCGATCTTGTCGATGTACGATCAGGCGGATACCGATTCGAGTTGCCCAACCCGTTACGTGACAACAGTTCCGACCCAGGCTCTGAATCTGTTCAATGGCCGGTTCACTCAGGAGACAGCCACAGTATTTGCAAGTCGAATGCTGAAAGAGGAGCCTCAGGACGAATCGGCAAGGGTGCGTCGAGCGATCCGATTGACAACGGGCCGAACGCCTTCGAAAGCTGAGATTGAGCGGGATCTTGGGTTTATCCATGACCTGGTTCAGAACCAGAAGCTACCAGTGGAACGAGCCTGGGCACAGTATTGCGTGCTGCTCCTGAACATGAACGAATTCGTCTATCTTGACTAAATACAAGGGGTTGCGAACGATGCGAACGAATCAGGATGGATCAGCACAGTTTTGCCGACGCACTCGCCGCGAGATGTTGTGGGAGAGTGGGGCAGGGTTTGGAAGTGTGGCCCTGACGGGGATGCTTTCAGGCAGCGACTATTTTCATTCAAGTGCTTTGGGTGCAGATGGTTCAGACGCGCTGAAGGCGTCAAATCCGATGGCTACAAAGCCAGCTCACCACGAGCCCAAAGCCAAGGCTGTGATTTTTCTGTTCATGTATGGCGGGCCAAGCCATATGGATACGTTTGATTACAAACCCGCCTTGTATCCACTTGATGGCCAGACGATTGATGTGAAGACCTTCGGGCGTGGAGGCCACAAGAAGGGTGGTCGGGTGGTCGGTCCGAAGTGGAAGTTCAAGCATTACGGCGAGTCGGGCAAAATGATCTCGGATCTGTTCCCGAATTTGGGGACGTGTGCCGACGACATGGCGTTTGTGCATTCGATGTATGCTGAGAGCCCGATCCATGGGTCGGCCATGTTGATGATGAACTCTGGAAAATTGCTCTCGGGATCGCCGGCCATGGGTTCTTGGGTGAACTATGGTCTTGGTTCCGAAAATGAGAATATGCCGGGCTTTGTGGTGATGTTGGATCAGAAGGGTGGTCCGATTTCAGGTGCCAAGAACTGGTCGAGTGGCTACATGCCAGCGGCATTTCAAGGAACGGTGATCAAGGCGGATTCGAATCCGATTCTTGATCTGAAACCGGCCGAAGGCGTGACCGATCCCGTTCAAAGGGCGGTACTTAAACACCTTCGGGAGAAGAACATGGAGCACTTGGCTGAACGTTCGGACAATTCCGAATTGGCGGCCCGGATCGCGAGCTATGAGCTGGCCTATAAGATGCAGAGTACGGCTCCAGAGGCTGTCGATTTTGCTCAGGAATCGGATGAGACTAAATCGCTTTACGGGATCGACAACGAAAGAACAGCCGACTTTGGTCGTAAGTGCTTATTGGCACGACGACTGGTCGAGCGTGGTGTCCGTTTCATTCAGATCTACTCAGGTGGAGCCCACAACGACGACAACTGGGACGCCCACACCGATATCATCAAGAACCATGGGAAGCATGCAGGCGATACGGATAAACCGATCGCTGGTCTGTTGAAGGATTTAAAGCGTCGAGGTCTGCTGGATTCAACGATTGTGGTATGGGGCGGTGAATTTGGTCGTCAGCCGACAGCCGAATATGCTCAAGGCTCTGGCCGGGATCATAACAGCTATGGATTTACGATGTGGTTGGCCGGTGGTGGAATCAAGGGCGGAGTCTCGGTTGGGACGACTGACGAGCTTGGGGCCGCTGCTGTTGATGATCGGTTCCATGTGAAGAATCTGCATGCAACGATTTTGGACAGGATGGGGTTGGACCC
>CAMCFM010000481.1 GCA_945874095.1 Candidatus Kuenenia stuttgartensis | reverse complement strand
CGCCAGTTGCTTGATGATACAATCACGCGAATTGCCCAGACCAAGAACGAAATTGCCTGGCAGACGTCACGAGCGAAATATCTGGAAAATCAAAAGAATCTCAAGGAAATTGGATTTCAACTGGCCCAGATTGAACCAATGGAGGCTGCGGCTCGTAAATCAAGCGTGTCGGCAAAACAGGTTCGCGATCAGTTGGAAATGCAGGTAACCGGTCGTCAGCGTGAGTTGGTCGAGCTGAACCAGAAGATTGCCATTGGATTGCAGTCGACAACGACCGCTGATCAGGCGTCTCAATCGCTCAAACGTGCTTTGACAGAGACCCAAAACGCTGCGCGACTGGCCCCCATGGCTCAGTTCGGGCAATTGTTGTCGCAAATGCAATCGCAGATCGAAAAGGTCAATGCACAGATGGCACAGGATCTAGCCAGGCTTGGGCCTTGGAGGGACGATTCAAAGCGTCTGGAAGCAAGCCTTGCCGAGTCTCAGGCGAAGATCAAAACAGCAGGTGAGCAATTTGCGGATATCTCCAAAAAAGCCGATTTGCTGACATCGGAAATGCAAACGTTGATCAGTCGTCGCGAAAAAGCCAATTCCGCGAGCAACGAACTGACTGACGACCTTGTACGTCAGGCCACTGAAAGGTTCCAGATGGCAGCATTGAAGCCACTCTCACCGGAGTCTCTGGCTTGGTCGATCATGAAAACCGCCAAGGTTTACGAGAGCTACTGGGCCGCCGAAACAGCTGCACTGGACAAGGCCAAGCCGCCGACGGCCGCACAGAAAGCCGATTTGGCGTGGAATAAAGACAGGGCCTATGAGATTGAGGCTCAGGTGTTTGCCAAGCTGAGGAGCTATCCCCAGCACTTCGCCACTCTGTACGGAGCTGGCGCAGGTCAGCCCCAATCGGACTTTTTTGCCACGGCCGATCAAGCCCTTTATCTGGCCAACGGAGGAGCTGTGGCTGGTTGGTGTATGCCTTCGAATGGAAATCCAGCCGAGGGAATCGTGAAAGCCAAAACCGCTCAGGAAGCGGCTGAGGCACTCTATTTTGGGGTTCTGGGCCGCCAGCCTGACAAAGATGAAATCGCAGTTGTCGCCAAAGGTTTGGCCACTGCGACCGACAAAACACGCAATACGATTGCCAGCGACATGGTCTGGGGCCTGATGACATCCCCTGAATACAGGTTCAACCACTGATCCTTCCGATGGATCTGATTCACCAACCAATCAAGTAACAGACGTTCCGAAGACTTTTCCTTAATCTGGAGGCTGACACCGATGAAACGTTCCTGCGATTACGCTTGCCATAGCCCTGAACACAAAATCGCCCGTCGACAGTTTATCGGCACCATGGCCGCTGGCTCAATTGCAGGCGGATTGGGCGTGTTCACAAGCTCAAGCGCTGCCGAAGCCCTCAAAAGTCAGCAGAAGCGGGTGGTGGTTTTCAACATGCACGGTGGCCTCTCGCAGCTTGAAAGCTGGGATCCCAAACCAGGCACGGACACCGGCGGCCCGTTCCGCTCGATTGAAACCAGCGTTCCAGGCGTTCGCATCAGCGAGCTCATGCCTGAAACCGCAAAAGTCATGCACCACCTGTGTCTGGTCAGGGGCGTGAACACGTCTGAGGACGACCACGGCAAGGGCGGTTACATGATGCTGACCGGTCGTCGGCAATCTCCAGCAGCCGAATATCCCCAAATCGGCTCCGTCATGGCAAAGGCTCTGGCTGACGAGCAGAACCCCCTGCCCGGCCACATTCTGATCACACCCGGCGGTGGAGGTGGGCGAGGAAACGAGTCCGCTTACCTTGGACCGCGGTTTTCAAGCCTTGCCGTGGGTGGTGGGAAACCTCCTCAAAACACCGAACGGCCCGGGACAATCACCGATGCCGACGACAGCTTGCGTCAGGACGTGCGCCGCGAGGCCGCCAAGAAGTTCCTGAGCCGCCGCCGGACCGCCATCACCGATGCCTATACGCACTCCTATGAACTGGCCCTTCGTCTGATGTCTCAGAGAGACTCGTTCGATATCTCCAAAGAGGCTGTTCGCGACCAGGATCGATATGGCAACAGTGACCTCGGCCGGCAGTGTCTTTTGGGGCGCAGATTGCTCGAAAAAGGTGCCACGTTCGTACAGATCACGCACTCCAACTACGACACTCACAACGAGAATTTCAACTTCCACCTCGAGCAGGTCGGCGAATTCGACCGCCCTTATGCAACGTTTATCGCCGATCTGGCAGAACGCGGAATGCTGGAATCAACGCTTGTCGTCGTGCTCTCTGAATTTGGTCGTACACCAGGCATCAACCTTTACTATGGCCGCGACCACTGGTCACGCGCCTGGACAGTCGCCATGGCCGGTTGTGGGGTCATCAAGGGTGCCGCCTACGGCAAAACTGGCCCTAACGGGACCGAAGTGACCGATGGTCAGGTGGATCATGCCAACCTCTTCCACACGTACTTGTCAGCTGTTGGACTGGATTCGATGGAATCGTTCGACATTGAAGGTCGCGACATGCCCATGGCCGACCCAGCTTCCAAGCCCATCAAGGCGATTCTGGCCTGATACTTCAACAAAAAGGCCCTTCTCCCATGTCTCACTCATTATTGGCTCCGCCAGCGGGATTCGACATCAAGGCTGCACATGTGTCAGCTCAGTGGAAGTGTGAAAAGCCACTGAACTGCTGCCGGATCGACCCTAAAAGCCAGTTCGTACTGGTCGGTGGCGAATGGGCCACGCCTGAGCGTGTCAACATGGCCGACGGCAAGATCGTAAAACTGGAAGGCGGCCATGAAAGCTGGGTGTTCGACGCCGCATGGTCGGCGGATAGCACCCGCTGCGTGACTTCCGGCGGCGACGGCCGGCTCGTCTGGTGGGATCTTACGAGCGAGAAGCCTGCGAAGCTGCATGTCGTCCAAGCCCACAAGGGGTGGATCCGCACTCTATCAGTCAGCCCTGATGGCAAGACACTGGCCTCAGGCGGTAACGATGGTCTGGTGAAGCTCTGGAACATGGCTGATGCCAAGCCTTTGGCCACCATCACGGCCAGCAAGCGCGACATCTACCGTACCGTCTTTTCGCCAGACGGAAAGCTGATCGCCTCAGGCGACCTTTTGGGCGCAGTGGTGGCCTGGAAAGTGGCTGACGGGAAAGAATCAGCCCGGTACGATGCCAAGCCTCTGCACACTTATGAAGGTGGCCAGCAGGTCGATTTTGGCGGTGTAAGGGCTTTGGCCTACACGCCTGACAGTAAAATGCTGGCCGCTGGCGGACTCTACAAAGCCACGAATCCACTCGGAGCCGTTCACGAACCGATCGGACTGGTGTTCCAGACATCCGACAAAAAAATGATCCGTCAGTGGGTGGCCAACGCCATTCCAGGCGGAATTTTCTGGAGCTTCCGCTGGCTGGCCGATGGTTCTCTGGTGGGCGCCTCAGGCGGTAGCACAGGCGGATTCCTGCTCTTTTTCAAGCCTGATGGGGATAAAGAAATCCATCGTCTGGGCCTGCCCAATATCCTCCGCGATATGGACCTGGCCGCGGATGGCCTGACCATCGCCACAGCCCACCACGACCGCCATGTACG
>CAMCFM010000480.1 GCA_945874095.1 Candidatus Kuenenia stuttgartensis | reverse complement strand
ACTCCCAAAATGAACGATGGTGGGAACGGTGGTCCGGCCGGCAGCAAGGGCACTCCGGGACGCGATCACTGGGGCAATTCGATGTTCTGTCTGTTGGGCGGGGGCGGTGTGAAGGGCGGCAGGCTGGTGGGATCCACCGACAAGATGGGCGTATATCCAGCCTCTCGGCCAGTCACTCCATCTAACCTGCATGCAACAGTTTACAAGGTGATGGGGATTGATCCACAGATTGAGATCATGGATCCAGAGGGCCGTCCGATGGCTGTTCTGGACGATCCCACTCCGATTCACGAGCTCTTCTGATTCGTCTCAGCCGAGCCACCCATCCAGCCCTTTAGCCATTCCACCATCCTGCCCGAAAATGAACTTTTTGGCAGGACATGATCGAACCCAGCCGCTTGGGCTGCGGCAAATCGGGCTGTATCGACATGCGAACCGAATCCAGCCAGAATCAAAGGCGGCTTGACGAGCGTTCGCAAGTTCTCCCAGACGGCCGTATTTCCCGGCTCGATCATTCCCATATCAACAATCACAGCCTTGACTTGCGGTGATTCTTCGAGCATTTTGGCAAATGGAGTGAACCCAGGGCTGACCCGCATGGGCAGGTCGAGTGAACGAGCCGTGGCGGTCACTCCAGCTACGAAGAAAAGATCTTTACAGAGAAGGATCCCAACGGGTTCGACTTTTTCTGGTGTGGTCACGATGCAGGAAACCTGTTCTTTTGTTGGGCTCAAACTCGTTCCAGAACCCACTTGGTGAAACCGTCAAGGTCGGGCACAATGGCCGTCGGGCTGGCGGTCTGTAACTTACTGGCAGGATAGGAGTTTGGAATGGCTACAACGTGCAATCCGGCGGCGATGGCAGCTTGGATACCCGCCAGGCTGTCTTCCACGGCGGTGGTTTGATCGGGTTTCAGGTCGGGTAAGGTCTTGCGCAAAAGCTCGATCGCTTTGTTATAACCTTCAGGATCGGGTTTGCAATCGGCTGTATCTTCAGCCGATATAATGCCTTTGAACAGGTGCTTGATACCGAGGATGTCGAGTGCCAGCTCAATTTCGGCTCTGAGAGCGCCTGAGCAGACGACGACCGGAATTTTTTCTGAAAGTTTTTGGACGCATTCCACAGCACCTGGGAAAAACACAAGCTCCTGGCGGGCTCGTTCCAGGTAGCGTACAGCCTTGCGTTCGATCAAGGTTTGTAACAGTTGAGAGTCGCAGGGCTTATGATGATCGGCCATGGCTACGGAGAAGCAGCCGCGGTCGTCGTAGCCGAGATAGCGATCGTTGTAGAGCTGTTCAGTGAGTGTAATGCCTTGTGTGGCAAGTTGTTCAGCGAAGAGGACGAGGTGCAGGTGTTCGTCGTTGACGATGATTCCGTTGAAGTCGAAGACGACGGCTCGAATCACGAGAAGATTTCCTCAGGGCAGTAAAATAGGAGCCGACGCCGGAAATTCGGCGTCGGTTGCGAAAAAAGTCAGTCAGGTCACGCACGGGTGACATTCAATCAACAGTTCCGAATCAGATGGCTTCAGGGCCACGTTCGCCGGTCCGGATCCGGATACATTCATCCAGTGGGAGGATGAAAATCTTGCCGTCGCCAATCTTTCCTTCAGCGCCCGTTCGGCCCGCCTGAATGATCGCTTCCACGGTGGGTTCAACGAAGTCGTCGTTCACAGCGATTTGGAGTTCGATCTTACGCAGAAGATTTACAGTGGTTTCCGTACCGCGATAGACTTCGGTGTAACCCTTTTGTCTGCCAAATCCTTGAACTTCGGTCACAGTGAGTCGAAATACTTCCACATGTGACAGCGATTCTTTGACAGCTTCCAACTTGCTTGGCTGGATGATCGCAATAATCAGCTTCATGAGAGTTTCTTTTCTGTTCATAGGACCATGGCTGCTGGTTGATCGCCTGGCCTTTGAGGATGAGCCCTTTTCATACGGGCGCGTTCGTTCTTCCAGATAACTTATCAGAAAAGCTAACTCTTTTCCATGCCACGATGTAAACCAGTCACGAGAATCTTGTTCCGAATTTTGTAAAAAAAGTTCTAGATATCGTCCTCTGGATGCGATATAGTAATGGTCAGTTCCCCGGTGGTGTAACGGTAGCACAGGAGTTTTTGGTACTCTTAGTCCAGGTTCGAATCCTGGCTGGGGATTAAACCAAGGCGGCGTCCATTCAAACGGACGTCGCCTTGCTGCGTTTTATGAACCCTGATTCTTATTCTGAAGTTTGATTCTGAGATTCAGGGCGGAGCCTAACCGCGATTCAAAATCTTAAAAAAAGATCTGTAATGTAGGCCATGTCCCCTGACATGGCGGGCTTTGGATTTGTTTTTGAAAAACGATGTAACTCATTTTTATATCATATGTTAAATGCGTACTGGCTGAAATGGCTAAAACCCGCCCGGTCAGGGGGCCATGTCTACAGAAATACGCCTCTGAGCGTGATTGGGTCCTGTTACAATCCGTTACTTTATTTTTACTTCGTTTGGTTTATCCTACCATCATCTTCCGATTGAATCCGGTTCGATCCTTCTTAGAAAGATCATGGGCTGATGTGATGAAAGTCTTAATTTCAAAACGGGTTGTAGCCTTTTCTTGCGTGGCAATTGCCGGCGTTTCAATCCTCTCCGTGCTCTATGCACAGCAAAGGCAGGGGCCTCCAGGGCCTCGATTTGGTGAAGTTATTCCCGGATTCGCCCGCGATCAAATCGAACTGACCAAAGATCAGGCCCAAAGTCTGGAACTGCTCGAAGCCAGCGTTCGTGAAAAACTTGCGAAAGTTCTTACCGCCGAACAAGTGGAAAAGCTCAAAAATCCACCTCCACCACCACGATTTGGCGGACCTGGCCTCCCAACTCCACAAAGACGCCAGCAAGTGGACACCACCCCCGACCCAACCCCAGGTCCAAAACTTCTGCTCGGTGGATCGCTTGCGTCTGTTGCCGATCCTAAAACAGGACAATGGTTTACAACCTCCGAAGCCGTGACCGAAGGCATTCTTGGAAACCACCGGCAGGAAGTTTCAGGGCGAGGCTTCAAGCTCAATTCCGCACCTTCCCCAGATCCCCAAAACACACCCTCCGGCATGGCTTCCGTCATGATCTCTGGACTCAAGACTGCTGAGGGTCGTTGGCTTAAGGTACGTATCCAGGGCCTTGCTCAAGAAGGCTTTAAGGTCGATAAAGAGAACCTTTACCTGCGGGTGGATTATTTTAAGGACAAGGGGACGAACGCCTTGGATTTTGTGAAGAAATCGATTGCCACGCAGGTCGAGAACTATCGCACAGAACTGGTTGATGAAGGCACCAACCCATCGCTTGAAAATGCAAGCTGGCACAGCTTTTCGATTCAGGTTCGCACGCCCTTGCCAGAGATCGACTCCGCTCGCATTTCGATCGGATTTGGAGATGGGGCAGGGGCCACCGACCAAGGTGAATTCTGGGTCAGAGAGTTGGAAGTCACTCCCATCCCTGATCCAGCCGAATATCTGAGACCCGCCAAACCGGCTTCTGATCAGAATCCGCCAGCCCTGGCATCGCTCGTAAAGATCTCAGAGAAATGGTTTTACGACCCTCGTGGAGGTGATCGCAAGGTTCCCGAT
>CAMCFM010000479.1 GCA_945874095.1 Candidatus Kuenenia stuttgartensis | reverse complement strand
AATGTCGGCAATTTCCAAGCCACTTTGACCATGCTTGCTGAACTTGAATTGAGGGGCCATCGCCGCCGCATCGCTACGAATAAAGGCATATCGCTGGCCACCGATCACTTCCGGAGGAATCGGTTTGCCATTGTGTTTGACCAAGGCTGGTTTGTAATCGAACAGGTCCAGATGGCTCGGCGCTCCGGCCATGAACAAGTGGATCACCGCCTTGGCTTTGCCTGGAAAGTGCGGCGACCGTTCAGCCATGAACTGGGCTGAATTGTCGGGTGCAGCCCCAAAGGCTTTTCGATGATTCCCTGAACCGTCAGCCAGAAGGCCGGCCAGAGCGATCTTGCCCAGGCCAACTCCACAGTCTTGAAAAAAGTGGCGGCGGGAGCGGTCCAGCGGCGGAATATTGGATTTTTCTGTGTTCATCGGATTCGCTTCTTTCGTTTGGTCAAGGATCAACGATGGACCACAAATTCGTCTGTATTGAGCAACGCCCGGGCCAAAACTGTCCAAGCCGCAACCTCTGTCGCAGGCAGTCCAGCCGCTGAATCGCCGGCAATCGCCTCAGCTGCTTTGGGATTATTTTGATAGTGATCGCGCTGAGCCGCCAAAAACCGGGTCAGATCGGCACGTTCCTCGACATCGCAATCGCGGTTGAACAAGCGTACAAAGATCAGGCCGAGTCGCGACTCATCCGAATCTTTCAACGTGGCCATCTGGCGTCCCAGAGCCTGTGCTGATTCGAGAAAAATCGGGTCGTTCAGCAAGGTGAGCGATTGAAGTGCCGAATTCGAAACATCGCGACGCACCACGCACGACTCTCCACTGGGGGCGTCAAATGTGTTCAGCATCGCAAACGGAGTGGTTCGCTTGGCAAATGTGTAAAGGCTTCGGCGGTAACGATCTGCTCCTGCGGAAGTCTTCCACGACATCCCACCATAAGCTCCCTCAGTCGTCACGCTGGCTGGCTGGGGCGGAAACACGCTTGGCCCACCAATCGCAGGAGCGATCAGTCCAGCGACCGCAAGTGCTGTGTCACGAACCACTTCGCCGTCCATTCGGAACCGGGGCCCGCGTGAAATCAGCCGGTTTTCTGGATCTTTTGCCAACGCTTCAGGCGAAACGTTTGTCGATTGCCTGTAGGCCTGGCTGGTGACGATCCGCCGGTGCAATCGCTTCATCGACCATCTATCTTCAATAAACGTGTTCGCCAGCCAGTCCAAAAGTTCCGGATTCGTGGGCAACTCGCCCTGATATCCAAAATCTTCCTGAGTTCTGACCAATCCTCTACCGAAAAACGCTGCCCATTGACGATTGACCGTCACTCGGGCCGTCAGTGGATTCTCAGGAGAGACCAGCCACTGAGCCATCTCCAGGCGATTTTTCGGTGCCACTTTCGCGGATGTCTTCAAAAACTGGGGGACGTCTGGCGTGACGGTCGTGGTGGGCTGAAGAAATTCGCCGCGCCGATACACAAAGGTTGGTCTGATAAAGTCTTGAGGACGCTCACGCATGATCAGGGCACTCTCTGGCTTCGGTCTTTGAGCCTCCAGTGCCGCTATGGCTTTCCTCGACTCAGAAACCTCCGGTGCCGTGCTTGCCCAGTAATCTCTCAACTGCTTGATTTGAGCAGGGCTTAATGTCGCTTTCGGAAGTGTCAGCAAGTGCTCCACCTCCGTAGGCTGCGATTTAGCCACCACCTGAGGACCAGTGGCCGTAGTGGCCCAGAGCCGGAACCGGCCCAGAGGGGCGGAATAATGGCGTTCAAAGATCATCGTCAAAGTCGCGTTGGTCTTGGCTGACAACGGCTTATCAAGCACAAAAACCGCTTGATCAGGCTGCCCTTGATGCCCTTGGGTAGACCACCCGGTCTGCATGTTTCCATCAAGTGCAAGGGCCGCTTTGGCATCCCCTCCACCGATCCCAAGCCGACCATAGCTTTCCGTGGCTGAGGCAAATTTCAGAGGCTGACCATCCGCCTGCATCCGCCACTCGCTCAGGAAAAAGTCGCCTAGAGGGCCTTCATAATCCGTCCGGCCAGGGCCTTTGGCAGGCAACTTCGGATCCGCCAAAACTTCGAGCCGAATCGCCGTGGTGCCAGCCGGCAATCCGCTCAGATTCAATGCATATTCATCGTGCTTGGTCGCATCACCAAAGGCAAAGATTGAGCCATCCGGGCGGAGTTCCAACCTCGCCATATTGGCCTTCATCTGATCGGGCTTGACCACTGACCACTGCACTGCCTTGCCCGATTCTGATGCCTGCCATTTTGCAAAAGCGTTTTTGTAACCATCACGACGACGCTCGAAAAAGTTCCGGCTGTCGGCTGGCCCAGTGGGCGGCTCGGCTGGAAACTGGTCCGCTAGCTGCGATTTGAGTTGGGCAATCTGCTGGTCAATCTCAAGATTTTTCAGGCGTACGGATTCAGTCTCAAGATCAAACAGTGGAGGCTCTTCAGCGTTGTTCATCGTAGCCATCAGGCGGTAGTAATCCGTCTGGGTGATGGGGTCATATTTGTGCGTGTGACACTGGGCGCAGGCCATGGACATACCCATCCAAACCGTGCCGGTGGTGCCAACTCGGTCCACCATGGCATAAAACCGATACTCCAGAGGGTCAATTCCGCCCTCTTCATTGAGCATCGTGTTGCGATGAAAACCGGTCGCGATACGATCGTTTGTCGTGGCCCCTGGGAGTATGTCGCCAGCCAGTTGGCGGATCGTAAACTGGTCAAACGGCATGTCGTCGTTCAAGGCACGGATCACCCAGTCCCGATAAGGCCAAACCGAGCGATATCGATCTTTCTCATAACCATTCGTATCGGCATATCGGGCCAAATCAAGCCACTTCCGGGCCCATCGTTCACCATAATGGGGCGATGCCAGAAGCCTGTCTACCAGCTTCTCATAGGCATCAGGTCGAGTGTCCGCAATAAATCGGGCGGTTTCTTCAGGGGTCGGTGGGAGGCCAACGAGGTCGAGCGAAAGTCGTCTGACCAAAGCGGCTCTATCGGCTTGCGGCTGCGGAGTCAGACCATTTTTACTAAGGTTGGAAAAGAGGAACTTGTCGATCGGATTTTTGTGCCAGTTGGCAGGTAGACCAGCGGTTTCTGGCGGATTGGATTGAATCGGTTTAACGAACGACCAGTGTGCCGAATAATCTGCCCCGCTAGAAATCCAGCGCGAAAGCGTCGCCTTTTCTGAGGCTGAAAGGGGGTCTTTTGACTCTGGCGGAGGCATGACCTCGGTTGCGTCCGTGGAGTGGATCCGCGCGATCAGCTCACTTTCGTCAGGCTTGTTTGGGACAATGGCACGATTGCCAGTTTTGGTTTCCGCCAAGGCGATCGATCGTTCGTCAAGCCTCAGGCCCGAAGCTCGTTTGGCATCATCAGGGCCATGACATTTCAAACAGTGGCGGGCCAGAATCGGCCTGACATCGCGTGCAAAATCAATCTTTTCCGGTGTCTGCGCCTGCGTGAATCCCGGCAAGAGAACCAGAAGCCAGGTGCCCAGGATGACGCAAATCGTTTGGCCTGATGTGTGGGTCTGATGGATCATGAGATGTGTCGTTCAGGATGAGGAGCATCGGCGGGGAGTGAAATTAGTATAACAGAATTGTCGCACCGGGAA
>CAMCFM010000478.1 GCA_945874095.1 Candidatus Kuenenia stuttgartensis | reverse complement strand
GCCTGACCCAACACCACAAGCCGCTTTTCAGCCACTTTGAGAGAGTTGGAATTTAGATTCATGAGACTTCCATTATCCGTTGTGGTATTGCAATAGGGATCCTGTACCCATATCAGGCTGAAAAGCTGCATGATTGTGCAAAGTTTCAAACCCAATTTCGTGAGATCGACTCGCCTGACTTTGGACTCGAATCGCACTTTCGTTTTGACTAACATCAATATATGCGGAATCGAAAAGCGAGGCAAGACGCGACTCGGAATTCAACGATACGTATCTCTTTTTCGCAACTTTACGCTCGTATATAGGATTCGTTTGGACTTGTTCATGTGGTTTATTCGCTTTTTTTCGAATTTCATATTGACCAGATTCCCCAATGATTTACGATGCCAGAACGAGTGCCAAATCTTCGGGCAAGGATACCCGATTGACTCTCGAATTCAGTTGCATGTCATTCAGATCACATCGCAGGGAGGCAGTGGACATGTCGCAACAAGACACCAACCCTGGCCTGCACTTGCGTCATTCGCAGCAAAGCCGGTTGCAAAAGGCTGTTAATGCGTACAAGCAAGGTGGTGCTCGATATTTATGGCATAAATCCATGCGTCGTAGTCTGGAGCAGTGGCCAGCTCTAAAACGTCGTATCGTCTATGCTGATCCGCGTGATTACTGGACACTTCGTGGGGGTTCGGAATATCTTGCCGAACAAGAAGGTCAGCCTGCCAGAACGGCCCGATCCCGTTGGCTGGCAAGCCGAATTGCGGATTGCAAACCACGATCAATTCTGGAAGTCGGCTGCGGTTACGGGAAGCAGATTGCGAGTATTCGAACAGCTGTGGGAACCGACGTTCAGATCACCGGTCTTGACTTCAGCCCATCGCAGTTAGCCCTTGCTCAGGAACATCTTAAGAGCGATTCGAACGTTTTTCTGATTCAGGGCTCTGGCGATCGCCTGCCATTTCCAGATCAGTCGTTCGACCTTGTCCTGACTTCGGCTGTGATCCTTCACAACCCTCCTGAAATCGCCGAAGCGATGAGACGTGAACTGCTCAGAGTCGCTCGCCATTGGTGTGTCCATAATGAAGACACAGACACGACTTACAATCGATTTGGCTACGATACCGCCGCCTGGTATCAGAAACGCGGACTCAATCTGGTCGAAGCGGCACCAATTCCGCCAGAAGTCTTTGTTGGGAGTGATGATGCGGCCGGCGAATCTGCACGGTCACAATTCTGCCTGGTCCGATTGCGATGAGTTCCGTTGTGTCGATCGACTTGATCGATCTGAAAGCGAAAGAACAGCAATCATCGCCCGTTTCAGGGCAAATTCTTCGCCACAGTCTCTGGCTGGCCTTGGTCGGGCAGGTGGAGCGGATCGTTGGTTTATTTGTCACATTTGCGATGAGATGGGGTTTATCTGCATCTGATCTTGGTATTTATACAGGTCTCAGATTGCTCCTCGATAACACCAGTCGCTCCAGCCTCGGCGTGGCTCTTGGAGCGGTTCAAAAAACGACCATTTTGCATACTCAGGGTAAGATCAACGAAGCGAATGATATCACTAATGTCGCATTTACATCAAATACTCTTACATCTTCAATTTATGGTGTTGGCTTGATGAGTTGGGGTGGCTGGTTGTTATTTCAAAAAGATTGGGAGTGGGGAATCGGACTTGTGGTGGTGGGTATTCTGGCGATCCTGAAACGGCGTCAGGATTTTCACATCGCTATACTTCGCAGTGAGTCAAAATTCGGCTTGGTAGGTCGACTCGCACTGATTCAAAGCCTGATTTTCACATTTGTAACGTTGGTTGGAATCATTTTGGCCGGATTCTGGGGCCTGATTGCATCATTGGCGATTGGCTTTATCGCCCAATCTGTGGTGCTTTATCGTAACGACCCTGATCGCACCTTTATATCGTGCTGGGATTGGCGTTGTACCGTTGGACTAGCCTCAATCGGTTTGCCGATTCTGGCTGCAAATTCCACCTGGGCCATGCTTAATACCATCGACCGGGCACTTATACTGACCCAAATGCCAGATGGGGCCACGCAGGCTGGTTATTATTCGATTGCAATTCTGGCCACGAACTGGTGCAGCGACATTGCTGGCCGAGTCGGTCTGGTACTTTATCCAGAGTATCAGAGATCGATCGGTTCTGGGGTGAAAAATACAGCTATTCTGATTGAAGCGGAAAAAGCCAGCCTGATCATATTCGCAGCCCTATCATTTCTAAGCCTATGGGCGATTTTATTAGGGAATCTGGTCTTGCCTGTGATTTTTCCAAGACTGTCAACGGGCGTTACCGCAATTCAGCCGATGCTCGCAGGTTCGGTCGCCTTAGCCGCAACATGGCCTTTAAGGCAAGCCTGGACTGCTCTGGACAGGCCCTGGATATTGGCCCTGGTTGCTGGTAGCGTTTCAATCCTCCAGTATTTTACGATTAAAGCGGCAGTTGGTAGTTGCTCTATCGCTGATGTAGCCCGTATATCAAGCCAGTTTCAGATCATTGCAACAATCGCATTATTTGTCATCACATGGACTCAGACTCAATTTCAGTGGAATCGGCTGAAATGGTGGACTCTGAGCATCTTCTGGAGCGGTTATTGTCAAGCTGTGGGTGCGATATTGCAAGTTGATCAGCCTTTATCAGGCTCTACAAGCTATGGCCATGTCATAGGCCTGCTGCTGGTCGCCTCCTTGCCTGTAACCGTTTTTACAGGCTGGTTTTATCAGAGCTATTTTCGTAAAAATGGCCATTCCGGCCAGATGAGATAAAATCCCAATGGTAGGCGATTTTCTCACACTTGCTGCAATCGCTCTTTTGGGGCTACTCATTGGTGGGCCGATCTGGCTGGCAGTTGCATTACGCAAACCACTGGGCATGGAATGGTTCGCATTGGTCCTGCCAATGGGTCTTGGGGTGGCAGGCCTGATCATCGGCGTGTTTGCTGCTTTTGGGTGGTTTCAAGTGGGCTTAATTCTGGTATTGATCGCGACTTTTCCAGGATTGATAGCTATCTATAAAACTCCGGGATATCGATTTACCAAGTCCACCTTTTCTGAAATTAAGAATCGTTACGGGGCGTTGCAATTCTATGTGCTCATTTTCATGGTGTCCATTGCGTGGCTTGGATTGCAATCGCCTGTGACGGATGGCGATGCGCTTTGCTATCACCTTGAAGTTGCAAAACGGATGGCGATGACTGGTAAAATTCAATTTGACCCTGATCTTCATGAAACTGCTTATCCTTTGCTTGTCGAGTCGCTTCAGGCGGCGGTATTAAAAATGCGTGGCCCGGTCGCGACGCGAGCCATTTCATTCTGGTTCGGAATCTCTCTGGCATTTTCATCTGCTCTATTAGCAGAACCGCTGGTTGGAAAAAAACGATCGGTTTATGCTGCACTTTTCATTCTTTCGTCACCTATTGTAAATTGTGGCATGATTGCACCTTTAAATGATGTTCCGCTTGCATCGTTGTGTGCGTCTGCTCTGGCATCGTGGATTGTTCTTGAGCAATCGGCTGTTTCCCTCACTCGGCGTTCCATGATTTCAGGCATTTTCTGCGGCCTGGCCTGCGGCATTAAATTTCCAGCCATCGTCTGGTCAAGTGTGATGGGACTTTT
>CAMCFM010000477.1 GCA_945874095.1 Candidatus Kuenenia stuttgartensis | reverse complement strand
CCCACGACGTGGAATTGGGATCAGAATCCGCAATATGAACCTTACAGCACAACGCCTGAAGGCAAAAACGTAGCGGCATTCTATGTGGCTCAGGATGGAGCTGCATTTCCTGAGACTGTGGGCAAGGCCCGAGTCGCTCTGGCTCCTGGAAAGCGGGTGAGCGAAGTGATTTCAGCTCCCCCTGAAGGCCAATCCCATTATTTTGTGGCCACCGTGATTCAGCCAACGGCATTAAGCACAGAATATACTCAGGCGATCATGAATATTCATGGAGTAGGTGCCGGAGGGCTCCCTGCTGAATGGCTTGATCGCCCTCTGACAAGCTCGACCATGCAGTATGAAGACCTTTCCAAACAGAAGGTGGATGTTTACCGCACCGTTGTGTTTCAGACAGTCATGGTGAACGGCGTGACCCAGTTTCAGATCAACGGCGAAATCTTTCCCAACGCACCTGTATTTCAGCCAAGGGCAGGGCAGGTGGAGGAATGGCATGTGATCAACCTGGACAAGGTGCCGCATCCGATCCACTTGCACATGCAGCACTTCCAGTCGCAGGCGGAGCCCGGCTGGGCGGTTCCGCCTCATACCTTTGATCAGGATGTTTGGTACACCGAACCACAGGCGACCAGTGTTTTCCGGATCAAGTTCAAGCCGACCCTGGGCGAGTCGGTTTTTCACTGCCACAACCTGTTCCATGAAGATGGTGGAATGATGGCCTCCCTGAATGTCATACCGGCACAGCCTTTGCTCGTCGCAGCTGACTCCAGCACTGGCGGAACGGCCAGGTTTTATCCGCTCGGCGCAGGTCCCAGTGAAAAAATCTCAGGCACGCCCGTGGCCACAGTTCATCCATTTGGCCCGAATTACAAGAGTGGAATGACAGCGGCCATGGGCGATGTCAATTTTGACGGAGTTCCCGACGCCACTTTTGGATCAGCACGAGGAGGCCGGGTGGTGGTGCTTGACGGGGCCTCGAATTTCAAGACAGTTCTCTATGATTTCAAGCCGTTCGGGAATCGGTTCAGGAGTCGGGTGGAAGTGGCTGTGGGCGATGTCAATGGAGACAATCATTCGGACATGATCGTTGCCGGCGGCTTCGGTTCCAAGCCAATCGTCAGGGCCTTCAGCGGAGCATCCGGCAAGCTCCTGGCTGAATTTGAGGCCTACGAACGAAATTTCCGGGGTGGGGTGAAACTGGCCACAGGTGATGTGGACGGTTCGGGCAGGATTCGGATAGTGACCACTCCAGCCAATGCACACAGCCCGGAAGTAAAAGTGTGGGGCTGGAGCCTTTTTACTCCGAATCATGAACCGACGGCCTCTAAAACCAGTCTGGGCCAGCCGGAACTGATCGCGAATTATCTTGCAGGCGCCAGCAAAGACAGGCGGGGGCTGACTTTAACGACCACTTATTATGCAGCCAACACGGGTGGATTTGCCAGGATCGTGACAGCACCCGCCAGAGGATCAGGCGACGCGACAGTCTGGCAGATTTCAGACATGAGCGGTCACATGATGAACATGGGCGACATGGCGAGTCAGATGTCGGCCACGAAATTGACGACCATTCGGGCCTTCCCGGGCCGGAGCTTTCGTTCAGGTCTTTCTCTGGGATCCGTAAGCACGCCGACCGGCAGCCTTCTGGCGATTACCCCGAGAGGGTGTAAAGCGGGTCTGGTACGATTTTTCAACGCTCCCAAGGGAGTTCAGCCCGTAGCTTCGGGCGAGATTGTTGCTAAACTCAACGGATCTGTAGGATTGAGCGGAAGTTGATAGGAGAAGAATTTGGATTCAAGGGTCAACGGGCAAGTGCGCACTCAATCCTGGTGCTTTACTAGCCGGTCTTGGCGATAGCCCCGGTTAATTCTCTTACGCGAACCGAGGGCTAGCGCCTCTTACCTAGCCGGTCTTGGCGATAGCCCCGGTTAATTCTCTTACGCGAACCGAGGGCTAACGCCTCTTACCTAGCCGGTCTTGGCGATAGCCCCGGTTAATTCTCTTACGCGAACCGAGGGCTAGCGCCCGGCGGCTAGATTCAAACCAAGAAACCGATGGTTAACGCCTCTTACCTAGCCGGTCTTGGCGCTAGCCCCGGTTAATTGGTTTTAAAAACGGGAAGTTATTCTCGGCCTGATCCTTAAGGATTATGAATCGCCGTTGGGCTGCCGTCCTGATTATGTGTTAAGGTCTCGTAAAAAATGTTCCAGTCGGATTGCCCCTTGATTCGAACCTTTTCCTTAATGAGAAGCTTCGTATGCGGCAAATCCATCTGCTTTCTGTGGTGATAATGGTGATAACCCACTTCCCAGGTCGCGTAGAGATCCGTGGTCGACGTATTGTTGGTGCACGTTCCCTGCATTTTCCCTGAGTGTAATTGAGCCGCCATCAGCTCCATTGCTGATGTGTATCGTTCACGGTTTTCACCATAAACATCGACACCCTGATTCCAGGCGACTTCGGCTGCATGAAATGCCGATGCCATTCCATATTGAGCATGATGGCCATTGTCACGGCATGTCTCCTGAGTCAAACCGTTCACCAGTTTGGTCGGATTGAACCAAAATGTGGGATCCGGAAGGGGGCCGTCTGAAATCAGGTAAAAATAGTTGCGACTTCGGGATTTAAGTCTTTGGATTCCGAGCTCGAACTCGTTTTCATCGTCGCAGAAAACGGCAATGTTCATCATCGCATCGATCTGAGTCAGGTCAACGTTCCCGTTCCAGGTGCTCATTTTGTTCAAGACAGGATAAAAGGCATTCTTAAACATGGCTTGAACGCGTGCCATATCCGATCGATCCCATCCAGAGTATCCTCTCATGATTTCGGCAGACGGGCCCAGGAGTGCCCCTATCCAACCGCCTTGCAGCAGGTTCTGCCCATCCACTGGAGTATAGCCTTTGAATGTGGTGCCCCAGATATTGAGGATTCCAATTGCGTTCTTCGCGTAGGTTTCGTTACCTGTGTAATACCATGCAAGAGCGTTTGCGCAAGCCCTTGTTCCATCTTCTTTTTGAGCATTTTCCGTATTCGGGGCAGTGGTATGATTCCCAGGTACAGCCAACTTCCGCATTTCGTGGAATTGACTGGTCCAAGGCTCCTCTCCAGCAGCGATTCTTGCCTTCACGAAATCAAGTTCAGCCTTGCCGTGGACTGCCCCTGGATGCACAAATACGCGTTGGGCTTGAGCCGGAGAATATCCAACACTTAGGTAAATCATCAAAAATCGGATTAGACTCACCAAAACAGGTCGGCAACTTGCGGCGATAGGTTTTGTAGTCTCAACAGCATTCAACAGACGATCGACGCCAGATGGTGCAACGATTCCGGTGTGGAGCGAACGATTCATTAAATCCGCTGATCCCAGCTGGCGATCCCTCATACGATCTTCCCTTTCTGACCACCGTCAAAACAATGCGGAACAGAAACACGAACCACAGCAGCTTCAAGCGAGTCGTCCGGCAATGTGGGCGAATTGAGCAGACTTATCTTATCATTTGCAAGACATTAAGATGAACAACCATCTTGAAACATTCTCATTAATCACTCTGATATGGTCAATGAAAAATCAAGGATCAGGCCGGGAATAACGTCGCATTTTTAAAACCAATTATCCGGGGCTAGCGCCAAGACCGGCTAGAT
>CAMCFM010000476.1 GCA_945874095.1 Candidatus Kuenenia stuttgartensis | reverse complement strand
CGCACCCAAAAACCGAGCGTGTTTTTATGGGGCTGGGGCTCGTATCGAAGCTGAATCCCCTCCACCTTTGCCATACTTGCTGGTAAAACGATCTTTCCATCTTTGAGCTGCTGATTAGGCACATAATTTTTATTCACTGAGGGCATTTTAGCCCCTACACTTTTGCGCCAATCGGCGAGCAGGCCTGCAAGTTCCTTGACCTTCGCAGGTTCTGCAGCAGAAAGATTTTGCGATTCGCCGGTATCCTTCACCAGATGAAACAGTTCCTGACGTCCACTCTCATAAAATTCCACCAGCTTCCAGCCATCCTTTTGAATCACACCACCCGGCCGGCCACCTTGATTGGCATAGTGCGGATAATGCCAATAAAGCGTGTTTCGACTCGGCTTCACGCCACCACTGATCACCCCGGTCAGGCTGATTCCGTCCTGAACATCAGGCAACTTTGAGCCCTCGACCCACGAAGCCACTGTCGGCATGATATCCATCGAGATCACAGGCTGATTTGAAACCGATCCTGGCGATTTCACACCCGGTCCCTGAACGATCATCGGAACACGCAGACCACCTTCATAAAGCCAGCCCTTTCCTTCCCGAAGTGGGGCATTCGATGTTGCCGGCGTGTTTGGTCCTTCCGTCGTTGCCAAACCACCATTATCGGAGGTAAAAATGACCCAGGTGTTCTCTGCCAAGCCTTTTTCATTCACCTTTGCCAGCACGCGTCCCACGGATTCATCGAGGCTTTGCAACATAGCGGCATAAATCGGGTTCCGCTGACGTCCGCCTGGAATATCCTTGGCATCATAGGTTTTTACCAATTCAGGCTTGGCACGCATTGGAGTGTGAACAGCATAGTGCGGCAAATATAGAAAAAACGGCTTTTTTGATTCCGCTTGTCTATCAATCTGTTTGAGTGCTTCATCTGTGAGCCGATCCGTCAGATACTCACCCTCAGTCGCCTTCTCAAGACCCGCCATAAACTGATCGCCCTGAGCTTTTTTGAACGGAGCAAAATAGCTCATCGGGGTACCAGTCAAATCTCCGGCGATGTTCACATCAAAGCCTTGTTGAAGTGGCCCATAACCTACGCCACCCAAGTGCCATTTGCCAATATGAATCGTGGAATAACCCGACTCTTTGAACATCTCGGCCAAAGTCTTGTTTTCGAGAGGGAGTTGCAGCGGTATATCAGGTCGATTTAAAGGCTGATCAGCCCGATTTGCACGCCCTGGGAGCCAGTCCGTCAAACCGACTCTGGCTGGATGCTGACCTGTCATCAATCCCACACGGGTCGGCGAACAAACCGGTGCCGCAGCATAAGCCTGAGAGAATCGAATCCCGCTGGCGGCCATCTTGTCGAGATTCGGGGTCCGATGAAATTTCGAGCCATAACAGCCCAGATCCATCGCTCCAAGATCGTCTGCCACAATCAAAATGACATTCGGGCGTTTCGGATCCGTAGATTCCGCATGGACTTCTGTGAATAAACCAATACACGCAAGCCCAGTGACCAATCCGCAAACAAGTGCACGCATGATCCGCTCGACTTTCCTGGTGTATTTTGGAATGAAAGAATGTCAGTCTGATTCCAGAGGAACTTCCGGTAGATCTTCTGTATAAAGACCAATCTTGCGGAATTTCTGGTACCGGTTTTCGAGCAGTTCTTCGTGTGAAAACTTGCTCAATTCGCGAATACTCTTTGTGAGGTACGCTTTAAGAGTGGTCGCCATTTCACGGTGATCCCGGTGTGCTCCACCCAGAGGCTCCATGATGATATCATCAATGATGCCGAATTGTTTGAGATATTTACTCGTCATCTTCAAAGCCTCAGCGGCTTTAGGCGCATGCTCGGCTGATTTCCACAGAATACTGGCACATCCCTCAGGGCTGATCACCGAATAGTAACCATGTTCCAGCATCGAAACTTTATCGCCAATTCCGATCCCCAAAGCACCACCTGAACCACCCTCGCCAATCACCACACAAACAATCGGGGTCTTGATCATACTCATCGCCATCAAGTTTTCGGCGATAATGGCAGCCTGACCACGCTCCTCAGCCGAGATACCCGGATAAGCCCCTGGTGTGTCAATAAAACAGATGATCGGCATACCGAGCTTTTCAGCCATCCTCATCTTGAGCAGAGCTTTACGATAACCTTCAGGGTGCGCACAACCGAAGTGGCAAGCCATCCGCTCTTCGAGATTCTTGCCCTTCTGCTGACCAATAAACATCACCTTTTGCTCACCCAAATGGGCAAAGCCGGTCACAATCGCCTTGTCATCACCAATCGCCCGGTCACCATGAAGTTCCAGGAATCGGTCAAAAACCAGTCCAAGATAATCGCGAGTTTGTGGACGGTCCGGATGTCGAGAAACCTGAACGGTCTGCCAACTATCGAGAGTCGCATAGATGTTGCGAAGAAATCCGGAGAGCTCACGACGCATCCGCCGAATCTGCTCCTGAAAGTCTGCCGTGGCTGGATCATGCTCTGCCCGCGCCGTCGCATAGCGGGTCTCTAGATCGACCAGACGCTTCTCCATCTCAAAAATCGGCTCTTCAAAAGCCAAGCGGTGGGTCGATCGCACGGACATTTGCGCTAATACCTCAGGCTAGGACAGTTTCGGCAGAACGATCGATACGACTGCCTGAATCCAATTTGATACGGCTGTATGTTACCGATCCACAAAGATTTTCACCAGTTCAAATATCACTCGCTTTTGCCTTCACTGCCTCAGGTGAAGTCGAATCCTTCGTATCAGTTGGCCCAGAAAGCCGTTTCCTGTTTTGAATCGAACGAAGCGCATTCTTAGCAGCATCACGAACCCAGGGTATCGGATCCGCAGGCAGTTTGCGGATCGCTTTACTACTCAACTCTGTACCAATTTCGCCAAGAATTTCACAGGCCCGCTGTCGAACTCCCTGATCAGGACTTGCCAGCTGTTCAATCACAGCCTGCTCGGCAGGCGATCCAATCGCAATCAACGCCTTGTCGGCATTCTTCCATGGATCATTTCTCATGACGGAAGCCAACGGCTTTGCCAGCTTCACCTCCTTCATGGGCGTGACAGCCTTGATCACCTCATCACGAAGACGATCATCTGCCAATTTATTCGCCAGAAATTCGATCGTATTCGCCGTATCACAACGCACAAGGACAAGCATGGCATCGCGAATGGTAAAGATATTCATGTCGACCAATAACGGTTCTAACCCATCAAAAACTTCTTGATCACGCCCTTTAAAATTTGCTCCCTGTAGGAGCCTGAGGCCATCCTGACGCTTGAAGTGATTTGAAGACCGCGCCATAAGAAGCCCCCTTGTGACTTCATCGGCATTGGCCGGGATCTCTGGATCACCCGGGCCTGAAGCTTCGGCGCTGCTTGCACCCGTCGCCAATTTTGCAGACTGTTGGGCCGCCTCAAGCTCTTCCTTGCGCTTTTGCTCGTCAGCTTCTTTTTTTGCAAGTCGTTCACGAATCACGGAAGGATCGATCGGATCAGCCACGACCCAGACTTCCTTACCCTTGGTGCGAATCACTTTGCCAAAATCGAGCTTCTTGGCGAATATGGCGGGGCTATCCACTGGCCAAAGCGCGTAACGTGTTGCAGCAGATGGAGCTGTCGCCTTTCGAGAAGCTTTT
>CAMCFM010000475.1 GCA_945874095.1 Candidatus Kuenenia stuttgartensis | reverse complement strand
ATGTTGGGAACACTTGTGGCAATAGGGCTGAACTCGCCCCGGAATTCCGAGGGGGCCGTGGGCTTCAGATCCCAGGTGTCCTGCTGAGCCGGCCCGCCCCACATGAATAAGAGGATGCAGCGTTTGGCCTGACCAAAACCGTTTGGCTTGCTGGCTTTAACCGAATCTGAGACGGCTGCCTGAGCGGCATAAAGTTGATCGAGACTGGACGCAGCCAGACCACCCAGCCATCCCAGTCCACCAATCCGCAGGACTTCACGCCGATGCTTTTGGATGTGCGTCGGGTAGAAAATCGGTGACTGTGGGTGGGGTAAGGGGGGAGTCATACTTATGAGTTTAACATATTTGTCAAGCGTGGTATCCCCACTTCGCCGATTCATTCACCAAATTTGGAAACCAGTACCATTGATTTTGAATATTAAAAACTGTAGTTTAGGGTAGCCAAAACTCTGATTTCGTAATTATGCGAAATCTTTGTATGCGATCCTAAAAAAGAGGTGCCATGATGAGTCGGAACAGACTTCAGAACGCATGTAAACCTTTATATAAAAAGGCTTTTACATTGATAGAGCTGCTTGTGGTGATCTCGATCATCGCCGTTTTGATTGCGTTGTTGCTCCCGGCGGTGCAGTCGGCCCGTGAGGCGGCTCGTCGTGCCCAGTGTGTGAATAACCTCCGACAAATCGGCTTGGCGTTGCATCAATATCACGATGTTTCCGGATGTTTTCCAGCCTCGTATATGACGAAGCCGGGTGGCGATTTGACGCATGGCCGGCCTGATCCTTTGACTGGCGATACCGGGCCGGGCTGGGCGTGGCTTTCTCGACTATTGCCACAACTTGAGCAAACCAATGTCTTTAACGCGATGAATCAGCTCCAGCCGGTTTGGTTTGCATCCCAGCAATCCGCTGTGGAGACGACCATTTCGACATTTCTCTGTCCATCATCAGAGAGTGGTTTGAACCGGGTTCGGATCATGGATTCTGTTGATAACGACCTCACAGCCTCGCGGTTCGGAGGTTCGCATTATGTTGCAAATGCTGGCCAGTTCAATCTTTGGGATGTCCCCACAGCCGATCTTTCAAGCCTTGCGAATGGGCCGTTGTATCGGAACAGTCGAATATCGATGGCGCAGGTGACGGATGGGCTGTCGCAGTCAATCTTTGTGGGCGAGCACGCGCCGGAGCTTTCTGAAAAAGTGTGGGCGGGGGTGGTTCCAGGTTCGCAGATTTGCGTTTCGGATCGTTATCGGCCATGTTCGTCGTCGCCGTGCGATCATGCAGCAGCGTTTGTAAACGTTCATACAGGGCCATCTTCGAACGAGCATCCGCCGGTGATTCACGCTCCAAATTCGCCGGCTGGTCATACGGATCAGATGTTTGCCAAGCATCCGGGCGGCCTGAATGTGATGTTGGGCGATGGCTCGGTGAGGTTCGTTGCAGAACGCATTAACCCTTGGGTGTGGATGGCTTTGAATACGTCCCGTGGTGGTGAGGTTGTCTCAGCGGATAGCTATTGAAACAAGGCTTCGTTTTTCACCCTCTCCAGGAACCATAAGTATGAACAGAATCATCCGGTACATCATCCCATATATCATTTCCATACAAGTATTTATGATCACTGGGTGTTCAAGGCCACCACAGGTCGATCCCGATCAGATTCGACTTGTGGAGGCCGCTTGGACAGCCGTTGCTGGCAAGGATCTGAAAGCCTTAAATGAGGTCATGAAATTGGCGGATACAGAGCATCAGTCTGGCCGGTTGACCGATCATCAATGGTCGACCTTTCAGGAGATTTACAAGTCGGCTGAAGCTCAGAAATGGAAATCGGCTGAGGACTCGGCGTTTGAATTTCTCCATGCCCAAGGGCCTTGATGACCGAGATGGTTCATGAATATTTCTGAACCCTAAACGCCTCAAGTTATGATGGCTAGTCATCCCAGTTAACCCAGTCCGCAACTTCGCCATGAATTCACAGGCGACTCTGGGAAAATTTTCGAACCTTAACGCAACACTTGTTTCTGTCTGCTATCTTGGGAAAGCTGGATGGATCCCGACTACGCCTTTCGAGGATTTTCTCTCGACCTCCTAGATACCCCAATCTCTCTCATGTTAAGATTCTACCCAATCGACCGAATTGCCTTGGTGGTTGGAAAACTGTCGGGTAGAGTCAGTGATTGCCAGAGATTTCCGTTCTGATCCGTGCAATGGTGGTTGATATGAGGCTGAGTGGACGTAACGAAACGGCCCCGATTTTTGTGATGTGAGCGAAACGATGCACAGGCGAATCTGTCTAAAAAACGGCTTGGGCGTCTCCAAAGGTTTGGAAGCTCCTCGCACTACACGATTTATAAATAGATTACGGCGTGTGATCATGTCGCAGAGAATCCGTTTAAACACGCTCATTCTGGGTGCCTCCGTCGCCACGTTCTGTATTGGGGGCGTTGGGTTGTTGGCCCAGAATACGCTTCCTGTTCCTCCTCCGGGTGGAAAAGCTGTGACTCGGGCCATTGGTCAGGCACCTGGTCTGGAGAGCTTTGCAGTTCAGCCAGAAACTCCTATGGAGCTGATAGATGCGATTGATTATCTGATCCGTGTGGGTCGCGAGGATCAAGCACTCCCACTGGCTCAAAGGCTTGTCGCTTTAAATCCTGATAAAGAAACACTCATAGAAATACGTCATCGAATTGGGTCTGCCAAACTGCTCTCGTTGCAATCGACTCAAAGTGAGCGGCTCAGATCTGTTATGGCGAGATTTGCCGAATCCGTGGCACAGGCTTCTGCGGAAACAGCCTTGGATGAAGGTCGAATTCTGGGACTGATCAAGCTGCTTTCAGCCTCTCGTGAAGAGAGCGAACTGGCAGCCGAGCGGCTTTCCCGTGTAGGCTCGCCTGTGGTAGGATCGTTTATCAAGGCTCTGACCGCCCCCGATATTTCACCAAAAACTCGTCGTGATATTCAATTTGCGCTGAACGAGCTGGAAATGTCGGCTCTGCCTGGATTGATTGGAGCGTTACGTCACCCGGACCCTAAAGTGCGATCCGCAATGGTGGAAGCTCTTGGCTCCATTGGAGATGCGCGTGCCCTGCCGTGGATGGTTTATCAATCCACCAAAAAAGATGAAGCGGGGCCAGTGGCTCAATCCGCGGTTTTAAAGCTGAATAATGGTCAGCCGATTGATAAGCCGGCTGAGTTTCTGTTACGCGAATCGGCGACCTATCTGGACCGCGAAGTTCATTTTGTATCGAACCAGATCGAGCTCTGGTTTTGGGATAATGATCAGAAGAAGCTCCTACCAATCACTTTAGATAAAAATGTTGCGGAAGGCGCGATCGGTTACAGGCTTGCCAAAATGGCTCTGGATCTCGATCCAACCGATCAGAAAGCTCAGACAATCGCCCTATCGACACTTCTTCAAGAAGAATCTGACCGATTGGGTCAGGCGTTTCCGGATCAGGATCCATCCGGAGTCTGGGCGATGGCTTTAGCCTCTGGCCCACAGACTTTAGAGAACGTTCTGAAACGAGCCTTGGGCACTGGCCGACATGAACGACTGGCCACATTGGCTCTGAGAGCTTTGAGTGAGGTGGTTTCCACCACGGATCTGGTCACCCCCAGCGGCAGGCCACACATCTTGGTTCAGGCCCTTACTTCGCCAGACCGACGTGTTCAATTTTAT
>CAMCFM010000474.1 GCA_945874095.1 Candidatus Kuenenia stuttgartensis | reverse complement strand
GGCAAGCTGGAACTGGGTTGGCAGGATCGGCCTTGAAATTGTCGGAAGGCTCGATTTTTGCAGGCGACGTCATGTCAAGAGTCCCACTGCCGCTCCGATTGTTGGCCTTGCTGTTTGAATGGAGATAGAACGCGGTCTCTTTATAACCGGCTGGAGGCCAGGTTTCCGAGTTGTGCCACTGGTTTTCGCCCATGATAAAATAGCGTACCGGGCTGAACGGTTCAGGCTTCGAGGAGTCGTGATTTTTGAGCGTAAGGTTGAACCAGTCGAGTGTCGAGGCGGTGGAATCCCAATTGGCTTGGCGGCCAAAATCGAGGTCGCCGACTTTTGACTTTCCAATCGTTCCATGATCCCAGGGTCCGAAGATCAGCTGCTGGTTTTTACGAGTTTCCGGATCCTTGGCCAGTTTCTGCATTCGAACAAAATTACCGACAGACTCTCTCGCGAAGAAGTCGTAACTTCCCACGACATGCTGCATAGACAGTTTAAGGTCTGCCATGTCGGCCGTCATATCAAGCCGTTTCCAGTAACCGTTGGGTGAAGGATGGTTCATAATTCCTTTGAGCCAAGGGATTGGCCAGCCGATTTTTTCGTCGACGTTCCCGAGCGGAAGGTGCTTGAGCGTGGTGTCCCAATCAGTATTCAACTTGGCGTTGACTGGTTTTGGCGAATTTCCGCCAGCCCAGGTGGAGATCAGAGAATGCCGGACAGTTCCGCCGAGATATAAGTTACGGTAAAAGCTCGTAAAAGTTGCTGTTGGGGTGATGGTTACCAGACCTGGTGGATGTTCCACAGCGGCTTGCCACTGGGTTGCACCGACGTATGATGCGCCCCACATGCCGACTCGCCCGTTACACCAGGGCTGAGCGACGATCCATTCGATGGCGTCGTAGCCGTCCTGACCTTCATTGTTATAAGGAATAAACGCACCTTCGGACGCAAACTTGCCTCGACAATCTTGTACTATCGCCACATAACCTGCTTCAGCAAAGCGTTTTGCAGCCGCAGAACCGCCAGCTTTGTTATAAGGGGTACGCATCAGGACCACGGCAGAACTGGTGATCGATTTGTCGCGATAGATATCCGTTGAAAGCCGCACTCCGTCACGCATTGGTACCTGGATGGTCTGGATTTCCACTTCAGCCAGACAGGCGATGGGCCAAAGCAGGCTGAGAGCGAGCGTGATGAACAGCTTCATTCGAAATTCCTCAAGTTGAAGTTTTGCAGGCGGTTTGGAGGGAGACTTGCAGATGTCCATGATTGGAACATGATTGTGACTAAAAGGATATCCCTGTGTATAGAATTTTGATCGATTTCAACCGGATCGGCTGTTTTTGTTCGATTTACTCGTCTTGGGAAACTCCGATGTCAGGTCGAGAATCGTTTTTTTGCGAAACCAGACATTCGATTGACAACGCCCAGTCTTTAAGGATGCCGATGTTTTGCTCCAATTTAAAGTGGAGAGAACGCCTTTTCGAATCAGCTATAATTCGACAGGAGTTTCTCATCATGCCCAACGCCTTCTTCCGCTCGGCTCACGCCCTTTCTTGCCAAGCCGGCTTTCGGTTGGTTTTGAAAACCGGAAGTTATATTTGTCCTGATCCTTAGTCGCAAAGTCTAATTTCATCTATGGCTTTGCTAGAGCACACAAGATAAAATAAGCTCTCTCTGCCGGGGATGCCGGCTTTTCACTCGATGACACTTTGGAGTCATTCAAGTGCGGAGTGGAATGAAGCTTCAGCCCTATCAGACTGTTTAAGGTACGCTAATGAGCGATCTTCTGCAAAAATTTGAGATGATCGACAATACTATGGCCGAGATACTTCGACATAAAACCGAAGTTGAGCGGTTGCGTATCGCCGGGCGAATCTGGAAATCAGCCAGAGTGATCGTGCGAGGGGCCATTCGCACGGAGCATCCCGAATGGACGGATCAGCAGGTGAATCATGAAATCGCCAGACGAATCAGCCATGGGGTTGTTAAATGAGCCTTGAAGAACTACAACCCCATGAGCTGATGCAGAAAGTGGCCGGTTTTTTTGAGTCGCTGATGATTTCTTATCGTGTTGTAGGCTCAATGGCCAGCATGGCCTACGGCGAGCCTCGACTCACCATTGATATTGACATGGTGGCTGACTTGAAAATGCATCATGTCGTATCTTTGTGTGCGAATTTTACTATGCCTGATTATTATCTATCGGAATCAGCGGTCAGGGAAGCGGTCTTGATGAATTCCCAATTTAATCTCATTCATATTGCATCAGGATTGAAAGTCGACGTTTTTATACCGAAACGGAGTGAATTTGACCAGTCCGCAGCCTCAAGAATTCGGCGGCTTCGAAGCGAGGGTGAATTTGATGTATGGTTCGGTTCACCCGAAGATGTGTTGCTCAATAAACGGATATATTTTCAGATTGGTGGAGGAGTCAGCGACAAACACCTGCGTGACATTTCTGGTATGATGAAATTGTTACGGGAAAAACTCGATCGGGATTACATCAGCCGATGGGCCGCACGGTTGGGCGTCTCAGACGAATGGAGTCAGATTCAACAAAGAGTTGATGCCGATTCGGCATGAGCTTCCAAAATCCCGAAAACAGACAACGCTTAATGCCATCGGTCGGATTCTGATGTATGGTTTCATGGAACAGAGATGCGCTAAACGGGCGTATCCTTTGTAGAGGAAACGATTCTATTGATAAGCGGTATAAGTAATTGATATGAAAGGGTTTGCGGATGTATAGTGGAGTGTACTCCACCTTTCTTGGAATCGACGGGTCTCTTGAATTTGGGTAAGTTACAAGATACCGTTCACACTGCCAGAAATCAATCGAATCTTCAATAATATCTTTTCGCCAATTGTAGTAACAGTTGAAATCGCATGGATCTGGTCGATATGGCGTCGCAGATACCAAGCCATAGCCAGATTCTACCACTATCGCACCCGAGGACACGCTGTCTAGGGATAAGTCCAACTGTAGTATTAAAATGACTTTTATTGCGATTTGAATCACGTAAATTGATTTGCTTAATCCCTTATGGAATCAGGCGGGAAATAAGTTCCCGTCTGTAAGACCAGCCAACCGAGTCTAGTGCAAAGACCGGCTGGATGCAGGGCGAGAATCCACGGTTTCCGCATTTGAATCCAGCCGCAGTGCGTTAGCCCCCGGTTTCGGCGATTTAGAAAACCAACCGGGGCTAGCACCAAGACCGGCTAGACAACAAACGCATTGTCGTTGGCCACGGTTTGCTAAAAAAACGGAAGTTATTTCCTACCCGTTACATAAAGTCCAACTGAGGTATGGCAACGTAAGTAAAAACGATTCTCATTTCTGGAATCACATGATTTTTAGGCGCATTGGCACAAGATTTGCACTGTATAGATTTGTCTTCTGGAATCTCGGTTTTTGAGCAGATCGAAAGCATGAAATCGACCTGCAAAATCTGAAAAAAGATCTCCAGTAGACTCGGAACAGATGTTTCGATCCATGTATTCCATGATCCAAATCGTGAACGTCACTGCGGCCCATGAGAACTGAATAAGTTTCGGGTGGCTGTCAATCCGTTTGGTTTATGGACATTCCATTCCCAGTCCCCAATCTAGAAATCCTCGGCTTTTACAGCTTGGCCGACTTGATCCGAACGGATCCTGTACAAAGCTGCGCAGTCCCAAAAATCTCGTAGTT
>CAMCFM010000473.1 GCA_945874095.1 Candidatus Kuenenia stuttgartensis | reverse complement strand
CAGCAGCTTGTTATCGCTAAAAGCGAAGGGATAGTGCTTGGGGTTCTCAATGGTGTAATCGGCATTGCCGCGAGTGCTGGCCACGTGCGTGATGGAGTGACAGGCGGTGCAGGTGATCCCGGCCTGAGAGGTGGGATCTTTGACCATATCGTAGTTCGGGTCGTCGAACTTACCTGAGAAAAATGGTACAGGATCGTGACAACCAGCGCACCAGCGGGCTGCTCGGACATCTCCATCGCGTTTGAGGCCAATTTCACGAGTCTCTTTCACGCTGGCAAGATAGGCAGGATTATTGAACGAGCTGAAGTGGTGCGAGGAGTGATACCAGCCGTCGTAAGCATCCTTATGGCACTTCATGCAATAGGAATCCATCATCAGCGTTTTCTCAGGGATAAACGCTCCGGTGGCGGTGACGGCTTCGGATGGGAAGAAATACTTTTTGCCTTCGCGAGGCCCCTTGGTTCCATATGAGGAAGGGTCGGCGGTGTGGAGTGCTCCCATCACAACCACCATTGCGGCGACTGCGCTGCCCCAACGTTTGAGATAATGCCACTGAATCCTTGGGCCAGCCTTGCGGTGACTGACATAGAAGCCAATGGAGAGCAGGGGGGCGATCAGGTGAGTCCAATATCCGATACCGCGAATTCGGTTGTCGCGGATCTCAAATCCTTCGAGACGTACCAGTACCAATCCTGAAACCAGAACCACAATACCAACGACCAGCAGGGCAATCCCACGGTAAATGGCTTGTTTATTGGGCCTTTTCCAGGACGTGGCGAGGTGAGCGAACCCGAACAAGATGAATGGGACAATCAGCATAAGCCCAAGGAACAGGTGGAGGGCCACCATGAGCATGTAAAACGGTGTCTGCTGGGTGGTTTCCGTCAACCATGTCAGGATGGTCACGCTGAGCAGATAAATTCCATTTCCGCCGAGTATTCCAAAGCCAAGAAGCACGACCCAGAGGAGTGGCTTCAGCTTTGGGCCGATGGCTGGTACGTAGACAAATCGCGGGCGTCTGATTGGCCCTGGAGGTGTGGCTTCGCTCATTTTTAAAGACCCGTTTCAGAGGAGTCCAATCGATCGTGAATTTCTGGTGGACCATATCCACCATGACAATATTTTTTTTCAAATTTTGATCCGAATGAATGGAATCAAGCAGATCAACGCAGCTAAAAACTCCGACTCAGCGGAGTTCAAGTTTCAGAAAAAATCAAATTCTTGGAGGACGAGGGTCTAGCGTACTCTGCAAATGGTCAAATGACTCATCAATAAAAGGCGGATAAACCGGCTTTTCGTGACTGGATAGCAGAACGAAGGTTGACTCACCCCCTATCATTGGGTGAAGACCAGCAGATCCCGTGAGAATGGCCTCATCATGACAGTCACTTGACCTGACTGCACTGTTGGAGCCTGTCGTGAGTTCCCAAACCGGTTCGTTGGAAGTTTCCCAAGTCGTCAGTTTCTCTTCCGCCATAACCAGTCGATCGACGTGACGACACTGAGAGGCAATTGCTGATTGGCAAAAGCCCATCATGAGACAGATCATCAGAAGTGCAGTTCGTCTGGTCGAACAGTTCATTTTGGAATGGACGCAGAGGATATGTGTTCAGATAAATCTATTTTGGACCAATTTGCCCCTCAGCGTCAACCGGATTTTCCAATTCGTCCAGATTGATCCGGATTTCGGCCTGGATTTGGGGATGAAGACTTGCCTCATTTGAGATGGAAATCACCCCCAGTGAAAATTCTTGGCAGTACAAACCTCAAGGAACCAAAGATGTGATATATTAAATTTGGAATGACAAGCGTCTTAAAGCAAGCCAGATGGCGATGCTTGATGACCCCCCGTCTAACCAGTATGATTCGCCACACGAGTAGACACCATGGGATTGGTACCCGTTCTTCGATTGACATCATGAGAAGTCCGGGCGCTCGAAGGGATTTCGACAACGTTGGCTTGATTCGCACTCGCTCAAATACGCATCTTGAACGCCGATCTTGTCGTCGATAATTCCTGCGAGGTCCATCCGGTGATTTCTCCGCGATTCCGGCACCTGGGCTCTATAGCCTGCCTGATTTCACTGACTTATTCAGCCTTGCACGCAGCCGATGCTGTGGCACCCGCACCGGTGCCCAATGCAAATACAGCCAATCCCTCCGATGGCTCGGATCAGATTTACCGCGATGGCCTTAAGCTCGAGATCAATCGCGAGTGGAGCAAGGCTGCTGACCTTTATGAATCGGCCATGGCCAAGTGGCCTCAACGGACCGAGTTCCGCCAGCGTCTTGTCTTATGCGAAATGCACTTGCGTTTGCATAAGCGTTATCAGGATCAAAGCTTCCGCCGAATCCTGCTTCAAATGAATGCCGCCGATTGCGTTAAGCTTTACAGCGAAATCCTGACCCGGATTGATAACAGTTATGTCGACCCCGTCGAACTTTCAAGCCTCGGCCGACGCGGTGTGGATAATCTTGAAGTAGCTCTTCGCGACCCTGAATTCCAAAGGCTCAACGCGTCTCAGGCCACCACAGCCCAGATTCAGGAACTGCGTGCATGGCTGCGTCAGAACCGGTCCAATGTACTCGCCCCAAATCGTGAAAAAGCCAACGAAATAGTCGCCACGATTGCGGATACAGCCTGGGCCACCGCCAGAATCTCGCGACAAGCTGTTTACATGGAATTTATTTTCGGTGCAAGTGATGCACTTGACGAATTTTCGAGCTGCCTGACACCTGACAAGCTGGAAGATCTTTATGCCGTTATCGACGGGAATTTCGTCGGCCTTGGTGTCGAGCTTAAAGATGATCCCAACGGCCTTGTTCTGACCGGAGTGATTCGAGGTGGGCCAGCGGCTGAAGCTGGGCTGGCTGTGGGTGAGGTAATTACGACGGTTGATGGACAAGCCTTGCAAGGCCTTGGGCTGGATCAAGCGGCCTCTCGTTTGCAAGGTCAGGAAGGTTCGAGTGTTGAGCTTGTGATCAGTCATTCAGGTGCCCCAAGCCGCAAGGTGCGTCTGATGCGACGGCCTGTGGATGTGGAAAGTATCGTAGATGTCAAGATGATCGACCCTCAGCAGGGTATCGGCTACCTGAAGATGACAGGATTTCAAAAGACAACCAATCGTGAGCTTAGAACGGCTCTGGACCAGCTGAATTCAAAGAGCATGAAGATGCTGATTCTCGACCTTCGGGGCAACCCGGGCGGCCTGCTGAACTGCTCAGTCGAGATTGCCGACCAGTTTTTATCCAAAGGCGTGATCGTGACCACCCGGGGCCGATCGGACGGCCAAAGCCAGATCTATCAAGCCAAACCTGAAGTGGATTGGAATTTCCCGCTCGTGATTCTGGTCGACCGCGACAGTGCCAGCGCCAGTGAAATTCTGGCCGGTGCGCTCCAGGAGAACGGACGTGCGGAAGTGATGGGCGAGCGGAGCTTTGGCAAAGGATCCGTGCAAAGCATTTTCCCGATGGTCTCTGTCTCCGCTGGATTGAAACTGACCACCGCCCGATTTTATTCGCCACTGGACCGACCTTACACCCAAGGCGTGACACCGAATATCATCACCCGTCAGGTGGCCAAGCCAAATGCTGAAGCAGCGAGTGGATCAGGAAATAACGCCGAAGATTATGTGCTACGTTCTGCAATCGAACATGCCCGCACCAAACTAGGGAATGTGGCCGGCGGCAC
>CAMCFM010000472.1 GCA_945874095.1 Candidatus Kuenenia stuttgartensis | reverse complement strand
CGCATTTGAACCAGAGTATTGCGGATCACGACGCTGATGTTATCGAACGCCCCCAAAAGCCCGAGCATAAAGATCGACAGGGCGTAATTTTTTGATAGGCCGAAGCCAAGAGTCGCCAGACCAAACGCGATGACGGAAAACATCAAGGTCAGACCAACGTGATTTCGAGGGGGGCGATAGGCCAGGAAAAAGCCCATGGAAAAAGCCCCAATCGAAGGGGCTGCACGAAGCCAGCTGTAGCCGACCACATCGGTGTGAAGGATCTCACGAGCGAAGATCGGGAGCAAGGCGGTGCATCCGCCGAACAGGACAGCCAGCATGTCGAGCGTGATGGAAGCGATGAGAACGCGTTCGCGAAAAACGTGACGGGCGCCATCCAGCCAGTTCAACCTTTCCGTACCGGTTTGACTGGGAGGTTTTCTCATCGGTTCGCCGACCTCTTTTGGCAAACCCCAGAAAGCGATGAACATGATCAAAGCGCCGATAAAATCGGCTGTATAGGCTGTGGCGTATTGGAAATTCGAAGGCGAGGCAAGGCTCACCAGAAGGGCACCGATGGCGGGCCCGATGGTGGCTGCAATGTGCATGGCAGAGGAGTTCCAGGTGACCGCGTTTGTGAGGGCATCGCCTGGTACGAGCCTGGGAACAATCGCCACGCGTGAAGGATTATTCAAAACCCTTGAGATTCCGATGGTGAAGAGAAGGAGAAAAAAAACGGGCAGACGAGGATCATCAAACGTGCTGCTGGATTCGCCCAAACCGACGGCGATGTCTGAGATGATTCGATTGGCAAATCGGATCGGAAAAATATCTGGGACAACCAGTATTCGGCTTGAGACCAAGGCCATTGCAGCTGCCGAGGTGGCCATCATGGCTTGGGCGATCAAAACCAGATTTCGGCGGTTGTAGCGGTCGGCGAGCGAGCCTGACCAGAGTGCCAGTCCCACAATCGGGATCGCCTGAGCCAGGCCAACCAAGCCTAAAGCTGTTGCGGATCGAGTGACTTCATAAAGCTCCCAGCCGATGGCTACGGAGAGCATCTGCTGACCAAGTATAGAAGCGACGGATCCGAACCAGTAACGGCCGAATCCTTTCACTCGAAAAGCTTTGAATCCATCACCACGTGCCAGATTGGAGTCGGTGCTGGTGGATTGGTTCATAAAATTGGAATCAACGCAGTCAAGCCTTGTAGATTAGGCAGACTTTGCAGCCTGAGCGGCTGTGAGGAGTTCCAGAGTACGCTTAACAAAAGCGGAAGAGATTTCCACGGCTTCTTCAGGCTTGGATTTGAGCTGTTGAAGCTGCTGAAATTTCTGGATCAGCGAGCTATCGAGCAGACCAGTCTTCACGTAATGCACTTCGGTGGCGATCATCAGGCAGCGCATTCCGTATTCACGCAGACCTTTGCTGTAAACCAGCGCTCTCATGCAGGAAAACATGGCTTCGTAAGACAGGAATATGACGTCGGCCTTATCACCCTTATTGTAAGTGAGGATGTTTGTGGCGGCTTCAAGTCGGTCGGCAGCCAGATTCAGAAGGGCCGGGACGCGGGAAGGGGCGTCAGCGTCTTCAAAGAGGTAGGGACTTTCCAGGCATTTTTGAAGGTTGTTGACGATCGCCATGTTCGAGAGCCTCTGAAAATATCTGTGAGCAGATGATGAATGCGATTGGCTGCCACTTTTGTCAGCCAGTTCAAACTGGTGTCAAAACCATGCGTGTTAGGACTTTGGTGCCGCTGCCGGCGAGCCAGTCGCCGGTTTTGCAGGAGTCGCTGGCTTGGTCGTGGTTGCGGACGATTTAGCCGGGGCTGGTTTGGAAATTGCAGCCGGTTTGGCCGCTTCTTTTAAAGCAGCAGGCTTCACCACACCAGGGGCCGGGATGTTGTAACCGTCTGGATTCACAGATCTTTGAGTGAAGTGGAGACCACTTCGGGAGACGGATTCCATGTCAGTCAGCAAGATCGAGGAGTTGAGGCCGAAGAAGAGAGTCAGGACCGCTCCGAGGCCAAGCGGAAGTGCAATCTCAGGGCCCATTGGTTTCAGTTCAGCCCGATCAGATTCGCGGAAGAACATGGCCTTCAAGATTCGGATGTAGTAGAAGGCGGAAACCACGCTGTTGAAGAGGCCGAGGGCGACGAGGCCAACCATGGTGACTTTGTCCGTTCCGCCTACATTCAGGGCTTCCATGAACATATAGAGCTTGCCAAAGAAGCCGGCAGTTGGAGGAATTCCGATCATGGAGAGCATCAGTATACAAACGGCCACGCCGACATAAGGATGGCGACGGGCAAGGCCGTTCAGGTCTTCCACTTCTTCGGTACCGCGATCGCGATCAATCCAGGCTGCCAGAGCAAACCCGGCGATGGTGGTCAGGCCGTAAACGACGAGGTAGAAAAACAGGGCAGCAGCAGCCTCTTCAGGCTCGGTGCTCAGGCCCACAGCAATCACTCCAACCAGCATGTAGCCGGCATGAGCGATCGAGGAATAGGCCAAAAGTCGTTTCAGATTCTTTTGACCAAGAGCTGCGAAGTTGCCGTAAGTCATTGTTGCAGCGGCAATCAGAGCTAAAAGCCCAACCCAGCCCGGCGATGTGGGGCTATTGGTCGATGCCCATGATCCCAGCCCGCCGCCCATGACTTTTACCATGGCCACAAGGCTGGCCAGTTTTGATCCAGATGCGAGCCATGCGGAAACAGGAGTCGGGGCTCCTTCGTAGACGTCAGGGGCCCATTGATGGAACGGAACGGCTGAAACCTTGAATCCGAATCCGACCAGAATCAACAGAACCGCAACTCCACCGACCACGTTGCCAGTCAAGCCGGGTTTTTCGGTGGAGGATAGGATATGCCCGATCTCGGAGATCGAGAGGGTACCGGTCATTCCATAGACGAGGCTGATGCCGAAGAGAAAGAGGGCAGAGGAGACGGATCCGTAGACGAAATATTTCAGGCCAGCTTCGGCAGACCTTTGTTTGGACTTTTCCATGGCTGTCATCAGGTAAAGACAGATGGTCATGGTTTCAAGGGCGAGGAAAAGTGTCAGGAGATCTTCTGCGGCAATCAGCAAAATCATCGAGACAGAGGACCAGATTAGCATGGCATAATATTCGCCCCAGTGGCTGGTGAAATTCCAGACCATGGAGAGGCATGTGATCAGGACGGCAAAGAGGATGACCAGAGAGGTGAACTGGATGAACAGAACGCCTCCATTGAGACTGCCGAAAAAGATCTTTGGATCGGTTCCGGCGGATGGTCCCATAAATTTATAGGACAGAAATTGGCTGAGCACGAGGGATCCCACAAGCCCGGCCAGAGTCCACATGCCGAGGGCACGGTTACGGGTGGTCGAGTCCTGCCCAGCGAGCAGTGTCAGGTCAAAGATCAGTGACAGCAGCCCCCAGATTGTCAAAAGGATGACGGGGCTGAAAATCACGAAGTCTTGGATAGAAAGGCCGGATGGCATGGTGGTCCCGTGATCGTCGTGAGATTGGCGGTTGATTGTCCGTAAATGTCTACGTTGGTTTGGTCGTTCTTCAGAATCCAGAATCAGCCTGAGAGGCCGTCAAATTCTTCTACGTCGGCGGATCGCCAACGCCTGTAGCAGAGCAGGATCAGACCCACGCCTACAGCCACTTCGGCTGCGGCAATGGTCACCACAAAAAGTGCCATCATCACACCTGTGAGTGGCCCTTCACC
>CAMCFM010000471.1 GCA_945874095.1 Candidatus Kuenenia stuttgartensis | reverse complement strand
ACAAAGCCGGTTCGGGAAAGCTGGTCCCCAAAGAAACCGGCAAAAACGATCATCAGGATCATCACCAGTACCCCACCTGCGATGAATCCGCCCACCAGAGCCAGCCCCGTCCATGGATGACCAGCTGAAAAACCGAGCATGAGCAGTCCTACTGCCTCCCAGCACGGTACCAACCCAGCCGTTAAGCCAATGCTTAAACCGTTCTGAGTCATCGGAATATCATGTTTTAAATCAGGGCAGGTTGCAGGAGTGAGCCATGTGCTGAAAGCCTGTCCAAGTCGATAAGCGGCTGGACCAGCGATCAATAGGCCAGCCAGTTGCCTGAGTCCTACGGAAAAACTTGTCAAAAAATCCGGGCTCATCACCCATGCGACACATGAAAGTACCAGAATCACCGCAAAGTGGCTTATGACCCAGCCGGTCATCGTCTCTAAATGATTTCTCAAGCCTTTGGATTGACGGGCTGAACTTGCGATCATCAAGCTCTTCCCATGGCCGGGCTGAATCGTGTGCCAGAAGCCTAGTAAAAACGAGGCCCAGATCAAGGGGCGTTCCTTAGTCGGAACATCCTCTAAAGGAAGGGGTTGAGAGTCTTCCGGTTTGTTCGTGCCAGTACTGGTTGGGGCCCAGATGACCTCTCCAGACCATTCGCGGGTCCGCTTCAGTGCGTCGTCATCGAGCATCCAAATTGGCTGGTAGGGATGATTGGTGGCCTTCTCCGGGTAAGTCGCCAGGCTTTTGAGCGATGCACCTGCAGATGCAAATGCTCCAAGTCGGCTCAGGCCTTCGCTTGTCCCAAAGTTGGTGTCGCGAATTCGATAAGGGCCTGAAGTTGTTAATTCATGCTTGAATTCGAAGTGGTAAATCGTGTGCTGTTCGCGAGTTCGTTTGATATTTATGATCTGCCATGGCTTCAACTCCACCTCGTTGGGGCCACGAATTTGAAGCCCTTCCAAAAGCTGTGGGGCCAGGAGTTTGCCATACGCATCGAGCCATTCGTCAGGATCAGGAGGCAGAGGGGCAGGCTTCAGCCTTCTCAGGTCAGAAGCGATTGTGGTGTCGTCAATTTCCAGGCTATAGGTCAAATTAACATTGCCTGGCTCAAATTTGAGCTGAAGGGTTCTGTCTACACGCTGCTTGGGAATGTCGTGAGCCTCTGCACCTGATGCCCAGCCAATGATGTAACATAAGGCTGGTATGATGATTAAATGCAGGCGAGGAGGCATCAATAGAATTTTTCGAGAATGCGATTTACGGCTTTAATCGCTAAAGGTTCATTGACTGGCTTGCCTAAAACGCAATGAACCCGGGCCTTAAGGGCCCTTTGAAGAAGTCGGTCGTTGTGGTCGGAGGTGATCAGGATGGTCGGGATCCACAAACCTCGCACCTGCCGGGCCAGCTCAACAGTCTCAAGCCCTGTGAGGCGTGGTAGATGCATCTCAAAAACAGCGACGTGGATCTCATAGCGGGAGGCCAGACTTAAAGCCTCTTCGCCACTATCGGCCAAGATCGTACGAAATCCAGCAGGTTCGAATACATCGCGCAAGGACTCGCGTGAGTTTCGATCCACATCCGTGATCAGAATCGTTTTTCGTCTAAAACTTGTCATGTTGGTCATCGACCACGAGTCAGTCTCGATTTGGAGTATGATCCATCTAACATAGAATGCTTTATTGCAAGAACTGCGCCAAGTTCGATTTTTTTGGAATTTCGAAAAAAGTCGACCCATTCGATTCGTTTTAAGTGGCCAAATTTCCACTTTCTCGAATGGATAGTTCGCAAAAAACAAAAAAAGCCCCTCAAAAGGGGCCATGGACTGCCAATTTGACGGCTATGTTTATCGCTTTTGACTGTCATTCGAACCGCTACGTGCAATCTTGCCAAACAAACTGGCTTGCCCCCAGCGAGCGTTCGGGTCAAAAGCATCCGCCGTCATCAAGTCGGGCCTGTTCAGCTCGTATTTCCTAAACTCATAGTGTTCAAGCAATTGGCCATTAGGATCAGTCGCATGAATGGTCAGTGGAAGGCCTGTTGAGGAGTCCATGTCAACGACCCATGTTTCGCCGGTGCTCGTGACATGCTTGATCCTGTCCACCTGACCCACAACAGGTTCGACCACAGTCGTCACTTCTAACTGCCCGGCGTCGGGGCGATTCTCCTTGTGTAGATCCAAAGTTGACCGTAAACGATCCACCACGGAATCAGCACCCGCTTCACTGATCGGGTGGCGACTCTTGGAACGCACCAGTGGACTTTCAGGCGACATGCTGATCCGAGGGATCAAACCCTTCGGCATACGGATCTGGATCATCCCGTTGGTATAAACCGGTGAAAAAATCACCTCTCGGCCAGCTTCCTTGCCCTGACTCCATTCCATACGCACGGCAAACGGTTCACGCCGCTTGCTCAATTGGAATGAATCAGGTGGCAAAAGTTTGCCATTCATCTGCTCTTGTAGCGAGACCTGCACCCGGTAGCTGCTGATCTGGCCGAGAGTCAGACTCGTTTTCTGAAGAATCGAGTCCAGCTTTGCCACATCGCTTTTCGACGAATTCGAATTCTGCGAGGTTTTCACTCCAGTTGTACTGCCGCCTGACGGTGCAGCCACTGGCTTGTTCAGCAGAGGCGGTGCAGGAGCAATCACTGGTGGAGCAACATTGACTGAGGGTTTGTCAATCGCCGGCCGAGAAGGCTTTTCTTCAGCTGGTGGGGCCGGTGGAGCATCACCATCACCTGGCTGAGTCAGAGTCAGAACTGGTCCGCTAACGACTGGCGAATTCGTGGCCACCTTCGGGGCCGGTGTCGAAGCGAATGGAGAAACGCTGCCAGGTGCGACAGGAGCCGAGCTGGACGATCGAGGGCCTCCCGAAGGTGGCGGTAACGTATCAGCTGGAGGCAGGTTAGGCAGGTCAATCGATGGCGGGGCGATGTCAGGCAGTTTCACCGATGGTGCCGCCGCTGGTGGAAGTGTGGGCGCTTTGAGTGGTTCAGCAGAGGGAGTCACTGGCTTCGGGATCGGCGGTACCGTAACCGGTTTTGGTGTCGCCGCAACGGGCGGTTGGTCCATCGGCGGGGCCGGAGGAGCTGTGGTTTCTGCCGGTGGAGTCGTCTCGGTGACGCTTGATGTGTTCGAAAGAGTTGGGGACGATCCGTAAGCCGGTGTGGCTGACTGGCTCATCGGAGCGGTCTTATAAATCAGCGGTGTGCTGCTATAAGCATAAGCTGTTTGGGGACTTACACTTGCAAGTCCGGGTTGGATTGGCACAGCCGAGGCGGGGTATGTGCCAAACGCATGTTCGCTGGAATGATGATGCTTATGCAACTTATTGTGGAGCTTCGCACAGCCTGGATTTAATGCCAGTATGCATGCAATAGCCCCTAAGGACAGGCCCCGGGCCATGTTTCTCGCCCGTCTCAAGGATCGACTCACAGGAGATTCCCTTCGCTCGGCCTGATCACCCAGAAACCCATCAAATCCTCGTGGTTTGGGTGATTATGACCCCGGTCGTCATCCTGATGACCGAAGACGCACTCAGTGTGCGGAAATTTCAAAATCTGACAAGGTCAATTCTAACCATTGATATCGTCGAGCAAATCAAAATGCTCAATCGAATGCAGGTCGGGTAGAAGACACGGTTGCTTATATTGTTCGACCGTACCCCCGCTCCGGTTGAGCCTGTAAGCCTTGTATTTTG
>CAMCFM010000470.1 GCA_945874095.1 Candidatus Kuenenia stuttgartensis | reverse complement strand
GAATATGCAAATGACACTGCTGTGTTCGCAAGTCGTTTGAAGAAAGGTAGTACCGAGTGGTCAAAGCCTGTTGAAATCGCCCGCGACCCAATCCGTTCGCTGGGTAACGGAGTGATTTGGGAGGCTCCGGACGGGCTTGTCTGGATGTTCTACGTTGTCCGCTTCGGACCAACCTGGTCCGACAGCCGCATTCAGGCCAAGGTTTCCAAGGACTTGTGCGAGACTTGGTCCGACCCAACCGTCATCACATTCGAACGTGGACTGATGGTTCGGAACCGCCCGATTGTGCTTGCAGATGGTACGTATCTCCTTCCTGGATATGAAGAAAGCGGAGACGACAAAGAGGATGTTGGTAAAGGGAGTGTCTCCACCAGCTTCCGATTTGACCCAAAAAAACCGGGCGATGGCTGGGCACGCCTTGGCTCGATCAAGTCGGATAATGGCAACATTCAGCCCGCCATTGTCGAGCTGGAGCCGAATCACCTGCTGGCTTACTGTCGGCGTGGTGGTGGTTATGGACCAAAATCGTCGGGCTATATTGTGGCAGGCGAGTCGCTTGACGGTGGCAAAACATGGTCTAAGGGTGTGGACACCGCATTCCCAAACCCGAATTCGGCCGTGGACATGATCAAGCTCAAAAACCGTGATTTGATGTTGATCTATAACCACAGCATGATTGAGCGAACGCCTTTGAGTGTTGCTGTTTCTAAAGATAGTGGAAAGACCTGGCCATATCGGCGCGACTTGAAGACCGAGTACAACGCCTTCGCTTACCCGATCTTTTTCCAAGCCAGAGACGGCAAGATCCACGCGATTTACACGTCTGATAAACGCACAATCATCCATCACTGCGTATTTGACGAAGAATGGATCCTTCAAGCGCCTCCGAAATGAGGTCAATCACAAGGTGATAAGTTGGAGGTATAGCGAAAATGGGTCAATCTATACCAGCCATTTCCGAGCTTCCTTTAAAGAGCTTCACACCGCCATGCTGGGCGGTGGAGGCCCTTAAGGATCCGTTGGCTTTGTTAAATGATCATGCATGGCTCGAAAAAAAGGCCGCTGCGAATGCTCTGGAAATGATCAGTCGATGGCCTCCACCGAAACCGCCCAAGAATTGGGTGAACGTCTTGGCAGGCGTAGCACGTGACGAGGCGGTTCATTTGTCGCAAGTGGTGAGAATTCTGGGACGAAGGGGCGGGAATCTAACACGTTCCCACAGTAATACTTATGCGAATGGTTTAAGGGGCTTGGTCCGTCAGGGTCGAGGTTCTCTGGAGGTTTTGGACCGACTCTTGATCTCAGCCTTGATCGAGCTGAGAAGTTGTGAACGGTTCTCTGTTCTGGCTGAGGCTGCTGAAACATCTGATCCGGAACTGTCAAAACTCTATCGCACGTTATGGACGAGCGAACTGGGCCATTACCACGTCTTCCTGAAACTTGCAGGTGGTGTTGTTAAGCCAGAGCAAGTCGCTGAAAGATGGGAATTTATGCTCGTCAAAGAGTCCGAGATTCTGGCCAGCCAGCCAACAGGACCACGCATGCACAGTGGAGTTGATTCCGATTCAAGCCCAATCAGTTCATAGACTTGCATTGATTCATAAACTGGATGGATTCTCGAATCACATCTTTCGCGATCAGGATTCGGCGATGTCCATAACGTTCTGTGACGAAGAGCTTTGAGTCTTTCCAAGCCGCAGCAATCGCCAAACCTTCCGACAGAGGGATCTCGTCATCGCCCTGATCGTGAATCACAAGTGCCGGATGTGATAATTCCGAAGCCACAAGACTGATATCCATATGGTCCACATGAACCCCAACTTTCTGACTCACCAGTTCTAAGAATCTTGGGATATCGCTTGGTGATACTCCATATTTGATCGCCCAGTTTATACAAAGTGTGGATATCGAAGATGGTGCGCTGATCAGAATCGCACAATGGGTCTGTAGTCCATTTCGGCACGCGATGGTGGCTGCGGCCCCTCCAAATGAGTGGCCGATGACACCTTCCAGATGACCTAACTCTTTGCCTATGTTATTGATGGATAAAGCGTACTGAACAACGCTGACTTGATCGCCAGGTGAATCTCCATGAGCTGGAGCATCCATGGCAATCACCCGATAGCCTGATTCTACCAACATAGGGGCAATGGCTGACCAGTGGGAGCGGCGACTTTCCCAACCATGTGCAAGCAGAACAGGAGGCCCATCGCCCCAAGCTGTTGCCGCCAATCCACATTTCAGGGCAAGATTTTGACCCTTGTTTATAAAATCGATGTCTCTGGTCGTGGGTTCCGACTTTCTGGGCTTAAAGAATTGCTCAACAGCAAGATACAACGGATCAGACAGATTTTGATCTTCCTGGAACAACGTCTTTTTCAATCTTTCCGGAATGGCTGGAGTTTTCGATAGGTGAGACTTCGCCAGAGCCATTCGACTGGCCCGAACGTATGGTTAGCAAGCCACTTGGGGCTCCACCATAATTCAAGGGCCCAAACCGCAAAAACGATGAGTACAAGGCCCAATCGAGGAACCATTCCAAACAAGCCCAATCCATAAGAGTAGAATACGAAAGTACATATGACAGATTGGGCGAGATAGTTCGAAAGTGCCATTCGGCCCACATCAGCCAGTCGGTTCGTGAATCCTGAGAAATAACCGCCATGAATTGCCAGGATCAAGGCTGACGCATATCCCAGAGAGAGCATCGGGATGACCGCTTGATGGATCGGTGTCAGAATGGCGAGGCTGTAAATGCTCCCGCTCGATAAACCCTGTCTGGCCAGCATGAGTGCGGCTTCGATGATCCATCCAAGTGGAACCAGGCGAAATGCCCAGAATCGGTAAGTTGCTAACGACCAATCGCCGGCAAAGAATCCAGTTTTTGCCAGACTCATACCAAGAATCATCAGCCATCCCAGAAATAAAAGGCTAAATGGTGTGAGCATTGAGACTTGCATCCAGATCAACTCGCCAGCACGCTCTTTGACCATCCCAAAGTATGAGCCCTGACCAAAGATACGGATCGTTTTGGTGAGGGATTCGGGAGATTGGGCACGATTCTCCCGACTGAGCCTTAGGAAGCCTTGCAGAATCAATTGATCGAATTTCGAGAGTTCATTGACAGCTGATTTTCGGGCTTCGGAACGTGCCTTCTGAAATCCCTCAAGATCTTTGGTGTCTTGTTTTTGAGTTAAGAGTGACTGGTTGGAATGAGCCAAAACACGGCGTTCAAGAGCTGGTCCATGAGCCCAGATATGATGCATGACGCCGGCACCGACCCAGAGCAGGCTCACAAAGCTTGCAAACATCGCAATACTAACCCACAGAAGTGTTTGCGAGGAATATTTTCGAAATGGATAGAGGTAGAGACCGGTGGCGGCATAAGCGAAAAGAATGTCTCCGTGCCAAATCAGATAAGCGTGGAAACTTCCAATCAGAAGCAAAATGAACATGCGGCGGTAGTAAAGCCAAACGGGACGGCGGCCAGAATCGATGGAGTTTTGGGTGAGGTAAATCATCCCCGCTCCAAACATGATGCAAAAAAGTGTGCGCATCTTATTGGCAAAGAAGACATTGGCGACCGCCCATTCAGCCACGTCCCAACTCGAGTTAACGGCGGCTGTACGAACCTGACCAGAAGGAAAAGCACTTTTGAGGTCAGGTTTTGGTGAATCGAGAGTCTTCCAATCGACACTTTT
>CAMCFM010000469.1 GCA_945874095.1 Candidatus Kuenenia stuttgartensis | reverse complement strand
GCGGTCCCATGATCGTGGTTCCCACGAACCACTTCCGCTTTATTGTCGATAATCCACTGAACGCATTTTGCAGGATCAGGGCCGTAATCCACCAGATCGCCCAGACAGAAGCAGATATCGAATTTCTCGCGGATCGCTTCCAGAGCGACAGAGTTCGAGTGTATGTCAGAAATGACAAGGATCCGCATCAGGTCAAGACCTTAGAAATGGCGAAAAAGGGCAACATCAGTTCCGGGGATTGATCCAATGATCATACCAGATTTGGAAACTGAGTAGAGTCCATATTGGTTTTCTGTGATCACGAACGCCTCGAATATGCTCGTCTACCAACCTCGATACCGCTTCAGGCCGAAACAATCCCTGCTGCTTCAGCCGGTCGGGTGCCAGCAGGTCGGTCATCAACCCCTTGAGGGGCCCCCTCAGCCATGCAGCCACTGGAATGCCGAAACCTTTTTTAGGGCGATTCATGATCCGTGAAGGCAGGCGATCGCGCAAAGCTTGTTTGAGCAAGTGTTTGCCAACTCCACCCTGACGCTTCACCAGATAAGGCAAGGTGGCGAGCCAGTCGACAAGGTCTGCGTCCAGAAACGGTGCGCGTACTTCAAGAGAAGCTGCCATGCTGGCCCGATCCACCTTAAAGAGAATGTCCTCAGGTAGATACGTCTCCTGATACTGGAGGAGCCGACGTGTTGAATCATCCGGCTCATGAGCGGTATCTCCGATGACTCTGCGCACCATCTCTGCCTCAACTTGGAATCCAGGAGGCTCGACCAATATGGCTTCCAGTTCAGCTCCTGAGAACGAACCCAACCATCGCTGATGCCCCAGTGACGGCTCGCAATCGGCGCCTCTGAGAAATTGCCGGGCTTTGAAGTCGAGGCTGAAATTCGTGTGGCGTACAGGCATTCGATCGACAATTGAAGCAATGATCGAACGCGCTGGCCTTGGTAATCGCTGGAACATGTGGAGCCAGGGTTCAGCAGTGAATGTCGGATAACCTGACATCAGTTCATCGGCCCCGTCACCTCCAAGAGCGACTGTGACCTGCTCGCGAGCGAACTTGCTCAGTAAGTGTGTGGGCAGAAGTGAGGCATCGCCAAACGGTTCGTCGAGCCACTCGCTCACATTCGGCAGGAGGTCAATCAGCGTTTCAGCACTAAAGATACGCTCATGATGCTGCGTTCCGAGATGGTTGGCCACGAGTCGCGCATGGGACGACTCGTCAAATGACTTGTCTTCAAAGCCGATTGAAAATGTCCGAACTCGTTCCGGTCCCTGAATTTCAACAAGAGCCGCAGCCACGGCAGAGCTATCAACCCCGCCTGAGAGAAACACTCCCAAAGGAACATCGGCCCGGCTGTGGCTTTCCACTGCTCCTCGAAATCGGTTCCAGAATTCGGCTGGTAGTGAATCTTGATCTGATCTTTTTTGATTGATCAGGGGATGACTGACAGGCGCCTGCCAATATCGTTCGAGCCGGGTTTGGTGATTCTCAAAGACGAGCAAGTGCCCTGGACGAAGCTTTTGAACACCCTCCCACATCGAATTCTCATAAGGTAGATATTCGTAAAATAAGTATTTGGAGAGACTTTCCGTGTTAAGTCCTGCACGGAATTCAGGGTGCTTGAGCAACGCTTTCGGCTCGCTTGCAAACACGAACAAACCATTTGGCTGAAGGGACCAGTAAAGCGGCTTCTGGCCCATGCGGTCGCGTGCCAGAGTCAGCCGTTGGAGGGGGATATCCCAGATGGCCAGTGCGAACATCCCGTTGAGCTGCTTCACAAATTCAGGACCATGCTCTTCGTAGAGGTGGACGAGGCATTCTGTGTCTGATTGGGTCTGGAACTGATGGCCACGTTCGATCAGCGATTTCCGGAGTGCCGGCTCGTTATAAATTTCGCCATTGAAAGTGACCCAGATTGAGCCATCTTCGTTCGACATGGGCTGGGCGCCACCGGCGAGGTCGATGATCGAAAGCCTTCGATGGCCTAGAGCTGCGCGGCCGTTGGTCCAGTGCCCGAATCCGTCTGGGCCGCGCCGGTGGAGTGTGGAAGTCATCCCGGCCAGAGTCTCGCGATCGGCTTGCGTCTGGTCGGCGTTGATAAATCCGGCGATTCCACACATGACGTTGTCCAGAGATCCCGTGAGATTGTGAGTTCCAACCATGGAGCCCCACCATGGGCTGACGGCCTGTCTGTTCCACACTAACGAAATCTGGCGTCAAATAGTAGTAGATCAGCCATTTGTGCCACTTTCGAAATGCTCAGACGTAGCACTTTTCTGGACGCATGAATAGGATATATGTGTACCTAGCGACCTTCCTCCACAAGTCCAACGCCAATCGAACTATTATGAGCCAGCCTGAATTCGATGTCACTGAGTTTGATCTGGAAAATCCGCCCCGGCCGGAAACTCCGCCCGTGCGTAGTGGATTCTTGATCGTTCTGTGCGTACTCGGGCTACTCGCTTCTCTGGTTTACGGCGGGCCTTATATTGCCTGGAGGATCGGTAACGCTTACGAAGCGGGCCGAGCCTCGGCTGCTCTGGGTGCCTTGAAGTCAATCCCTGAAGATTCCGCCGATTTCAACAAAGTCTCCGCCCTCTTCCGGCTCGCTCAACAGGCCGTTGCGCCGGCTGTCGCCAATATCAGGGCCCTCACAGCTTCTCAGGGAGCTGATGGATTGATGAAAAATGGCTCAGAGGTTGGTTCGGGTGTGGTGATCGATGCTAAAAATGGCTATATCGTCACCAATAATCACGTCATTAAAGATGCTGAACGGGTTTTTGTACGCATTGGTCAGTCTGGCGATATCCCGGCCCGGATTCTGGGCACGGATCCTAAAACCGATCTGGCGGTACTGAAAGTCGGTTCCCAACTCGCCACAGAAGCTGTCTGGGGCGATTCCGACAAGCTCGATATCGGCGACTGGGTTCTGGCAATCGGCAGCCCTTTTGCGCTCGAAAGAACCGTCACGGCTGGGATTATCTCCGCTAAAAACCGAACAAATCTCGGCATTGTAGGCGACAATTCTTTCGAAGATTTTCTCCAGACCGATGCTCCGATCAATCCTGGAAATAGCGGTGGTCCGTTGATCAACCTTAAGGGTGAAGTGATTGGCATCAATACTGCGATCTTCTCCGATAATGGAGGAAATCAAGGCATCGGCCTCGCCATTCCCGCCCGACTTGCCAAACGCATCGCCGGACAAATTATCAAGGACGGTAAGGTCACGCGTGGCTTCTTTGGGATCCAGATTCAGTCCATGAATGAATCCATGGCCCGTGAATTCGGCTTGACCGACGGTAAAGGTGCCCTGGTGGCACTTGTTCTGCCCGGCAGTCCAGCAGCATCAGCTGGCCTGAGATCGGGCGATGTGATCACTCGATTGGGCGGTGAGCCTGTCACGGATTCAGGCAAGTTGAGAATCCAAATTGCATCGCTCGAGGTCGGCGTCAAAGTGGCTGTGGATTATCTCAGAGAGGGCAAGCCGGAGTCGATTACTGTGACCGTTGGACAGTTGGCGGACGCTTCAGCGATCCCGCTCGATGCTCTTGGGTTCAGCCTTCTCGATCAGAAAACCGATCCTGGCAAGGCCGATAGCCCAACGGTTTTGATCATAGATCAAGTCACTCCCGGCGGACCTGTGGCCAACTCCGGAATCAGGCCTGGGATGAGAGTGCTCTCCGTAGGCCGAACGCCTGTCAA
>CAMCFM010000468.1 GCA_945874095.1 Candidatus Kuenenia stuttgartensis | reverse complement strand
AGATTGGAGCGGCGATACTGAGGGTCCGCTTCCATCTCAGCTTCTTCAAATGCAAGCAGGACACGGCTGCGAATTTCCAGAGCGTCTTCAATCGACTTCAAGCCAGGCGCGAAATTAGCCCAGTCGTCGCGTCCGAAGTAGCTGTGAGTGGCACCACAGGCGAGCACAAGGTAATCGAAATTGGCTTCACCTTCAGGAAATATCGCGACTTTCCGAGCAAGATCCACACCAATAATTTCATCCATAACGACATGAACATCTTTACGATTTCGGAAGATACTGCGAATCGGATAGCCGATTTCAGCGGGCGAAAGTGCTGCGGTTGCGACTTGGTAAAGCAGTGGCTGAAAAACGTGGTGATTGCGTTTATCCACAAGCCAGATCCGTGCCCCGGAACCTGCCAGATTCTGAACAGTTTTGATTCCGCCAAATCCACCACCCACGACCATGATTTCAACTTGTTTGGTCTGAGTTTTTGGATTTACTGATGTTGGATCTGCAAATAGCCAGGGAGTGATCGAGTTTTTCGTGTTGCCCATGATGAATTTGTAAGCTCTCTAAGGATTTAACAGGTAAATATGAAAAATTGAAAAAGCCGCGATTGAAAAATCAATCGCGGCTTTTACGGATTCAATCAGGTGAAATCAACCGCCGTGCTTTTCTTTATAGAAGAAAGGCCAGGGGAAAGTGCCGGGGCCGGTCACAAGTGGGTCGAGGTCATAAACTGGAACGTAGCTGCCGGATTGATAATAATATTTAACAGGTCGAAATGGTTCGGTGATCCCAGAAACCCATCGTTGAAGCCCAAGGGCGGGAGCTTTATCAGGTGTGATTGTATCCACACCAGGTGCTCCGCGAAAATAAGGCTTCATGGAACGAGCAGGAGTTGGCTCCCAGTATTGTCCATAAAGTCCGCCGTGCTTCCAGTCGTTGGGTCGGCGGGAATCGGGCCGGTCGTCGTATTTCGTGCCGTAGAATGTATCACGGTAGGGGTCGTGTGGGAGTGGGCGATTAAATGGCTGAAGCCTGGTGAACAGGCCGCTACGTTCGTGAACGTCAACAACCCGTGGAGCATAGTCCACCTGAGCCTGAGCGGTATGATAACCGATCATCAACCAGCCCATCAAGGCCGGTAATATGATCTGGCTGAAGCGTTTTCTATCAAATCCGATCATCGGAGGGACCTCCTGTCCTTATCGTTTAAATCCGTGAAATTCAGTTCATGTGTCAGACCGAAATCCGCTTTGCCTTGGATCATTCCGGCTCAAATGATTTTTGGCGATCGGAGTATCTTTAAACATCATCGGCATTTGGATGGCATCTATCGGAAACTATTTCAGGCGAGGAACCCGTTTAAGTGCGGGTTTCTCGCCTGATAGCTTGATCATAGATCAAAACTGATCCAGATCAGTTATCTTCTTTTTCGGCACCGGCTGGGGCTGGTGGTGGAAACGTTCCGGTCGCCCGGGAGGATTCACGTCGAGGAGCCGGGGGAGGAACTGCTGCTGGTTTCGTGGAAGGAGCGACAAAGTCCGTTGGAGTTGTGGCTTTATCCGTCGCGAATCCAGCCGTGCTTTGTGGCATGGCACCATAACCAGGCTGCATCGCTTGGTCAAGGTATGGAGGGAAGGCGAAGTAATCGCGTGGTGAGCGGATTGGATTGACGTAAGGAACATATCCAGGAGTCAGGGGAACAGGTCCGCCAGGCCCAGTGAACCACTTGACCTTAGGTCCCCTGTGGAAAAGGCCAGCCAGTTTGGAGCCCAAACCAGCGTGTCCTGCACCATCGCCATGACCCATACCAGGATGGCCGCCAGCACCATGACCCAAACCTGCGCCGTTACCGCATGTATTGCAGCCAGGTGTGCCACATCCGCCGCCGAATCCAGCACCATTTCCGCCATGACCGTTGCCGGCGAACATTCCACCGAGGCCACAGCCAGGTGCTGAGCAACCAGGTGTGCCGCAACCATTGGCACCTGCACCAGATCCTTTACGACCAAACAGGCCGTGACAGGCTGGATCGCCACATGAGTTCCCACCGCATCCACCGTTACCGCAAGGGGATACATTTCCAGCTTGGCCGGAAGGAGCGGCTTGGGGTGTGGCAGCGCCGTGTCCACCATATGCACCGGAAGTGCTGACAGGTGCCGGGGCCACGGCTCCACCATTGTAAGTGGCGTGACCAGAACCATTTCCATGCAGACCTGAGAGAAGTCCACCGGGATGATTTGAGGCGACAACTGTACCCGCCGTTGTACCTGCACCAGCGTGATTGTGACCGGCATGGGCATCACCACCGTTGGTCACATAGCCAGTTCCGCTACAATGATTGCAGCTTCCCAAAGCAGCAGTTCCAGCGGCAGACCCGCAACCGGCACAGTGGCCAGAGCCACCGCACATGGAACAGAGCGATTTGATCGCATTTTTCACATGAGCCAGCTTACCATGAATGGTGCCGGCGATGTGTCCGTAAGTGTCTTTGGTGTAGTGTCCACCAGGCACTGGAGGGGCGTAATAAGGCCCACCGGTGTTCAGGTCGATCGCTTCGACCGTTTCGGGGATGACAATGTGTTTTTCAATGGCATAGGTTGAGCTTACAAAACCTAATGCCAGACATGCGGCAAGAGCCAAGCCACGCCTTAATCCGGAGATCATGGCAATATCCTTCTTTCACTGACTGGCCGCGTTTCGAATCGTCCTGATCCGTTGCGTGGCAAACATCCATGTCAGTCGGCCCCGTCCGCGTCATCCTCGACGCTTCAGGCACTCTTTATACAATTCCACATCTGATTTAGGATCAATCCAAGGCCCATTGAGATCTTTAAGGCTCTTTCCTGATGAATTTCCATCAAGACAAACCTTGTAGACTCAATTAGCCCATCAATCCATATGGTGTTAGATCGGATTGGGGGACTGGAAAGGTTAAGGAATTTCTGAAGCAAGGGGGTTTTTGTAGTTTTAGTTAAATTAGGCGAAATAGGGCGAGAGGATTCTTGGCCTTGGTGGGTGAAAAAGCCCGGAGTTCATCAGAATTCCCGATGACCGAATGGCTAGGATTGATTAGACTGGGCTAGAGACAGAGTATTTCCGGTTACTGAAGTCTTCGGGAAGAGTGGATCCATGATCTATCTAGGCACAGAGTCGGGTCTTTACCGCTGGTCACAAGGTGCGCCTTGGCCTGTATATCACAGTCTTCAGGATCGCCGCATCCGCGCGGTTCTGGCAGGTGGTGAGGGTCGTCTTACGGTGATTGACGATGGCGGTCGTATCCTCGAAACGGCGACCAATGGCGAGTCGTGGACACCGATCGACATGCCTGTTGGAGTTTCAGCTTCAACCGCTTATGCGCTTGGCGGAAAACCACTGACCATGCTTATGGCGAGCCCTTCCATGGGCCTTTATTACCGCATTCATGGAACAAAATGGTGGAATAAATTGGCTGCACCGGCTTTGCCTGATGGGAACACGGAAGCCTCGATCTCGGCTTTGGCCATCACCAGTGGCGACTCCCCTGCCCTTCTGGCGTCTGTAGCAGGTGCTGGGCTTTATCGATCCACTGATGGCGCAAAGACATGGGCCAAAGTGGATGCTGTACCGTCAGATATTCACACCATCAGAAGCGTGGGCAACCAGATTGCTTTGGGCACTGTCAATGGTGTCTGGATCAGTACAGACAACGGAGCCACCTTCAGCGAGTCCAACAAAGGACTTGAGAACGTTCC
>CAMCFM010000467.1 GCA_945874095.1 Candidatus Kuenenia stuttgartensis | reverse complement strand
AAATCGTAGCCAGCGACGTTCTTTACAACACGCCCGCCACCTTTGATTAGAGTGCCTGAACCGTTCACGAACCCGATTCCGATCAATTGATCGCGGGGTCTCATGGCGGTATGACGGCGAGGGCCGGTCCAGCCCGTAGCCATGATTCCGCCCAAAGTCGCTTGGACAGCTTGCGGCGGATCGATCGGCAGGTATTGATTGTTGGTCGCGAGAATGGCTTGAAGAGCTTCTAAAGTCATTCCTGCTTCGACCGTTATGGTCATGTCAGCAGCAGGGTAGTCGATGACTTTTGAAAGCAGTTTTGTGGAGACAATCGCCCCTGGCCGGCTGGGCAATCCACCATAATTCAGCGAAGTGCATCCACCCTGGGGGTAAACAGGCTGAGATTCGGCCGAACAGGCTGCGATTAGCTCGCAAAGTTCTGTAACATTTGCTGGCGAATGATGATGGGTCGCAAAACGACCATCTCCCAAGCTGCCATGGGAGTCAGCGGCTGGCCATTGCAGGGGTGTCTCTAAAAGTTCCACTGGCGGTTGTCCCTGAGCGGCACTTCCAGAAAAGTTCAGAAGTGGTGCCGTTATTTTGCGAGTCGGCTGGAGATTTGGTGGAAAAGCATCACGTTAGGGTTGGATGCGAATCACGTGTCCCTACATCATGATGATTGTGAGCCGGATTTTCCAGTCCCCTCATTTGAATTCACTTGCTCAGGACTGCTCGGGCAACGCTGGAATAAGGGATTCGTCCGATTCAACCCGAACGAAACCTCCTTGATTTTCTTGATTTAGGGTTGAACGGACATGTTAGTTTAAGGTACTCTGGAGATCTGTAGGGAATAGCGGTGATTCTTCGGATAATCGCTTTTGCAGCAATATCAAACTGAGAGCCATAGGAATCCTGACATATGAGTCTGACAGCACACGAGACAGATCAAGTCGCACGCATCGCCGAATGGAAGGCTCTCAGGCCAAGCGTTTTAGAAGCCACTTTGGGCCGGTTAACGGAAAAAGTTTATGGGAAAATAGGGTCGCTGGTGCCACAAGACAAAGTTGGCCCGATTTTGTTGAAGTCATTTGAGATGGCTGAAAAAGTCGATACGACCGGCGAAATTGCCAAGCTGGCAGGACTTGAGTCGATTGACGAGATCAAGACCTGGGATCTCGATCGGTGCGACGCTTTGGCAGATAAAGTCGCGCTGGAAGGCGACTCGATCGGCATGGCTGAGGCGATTGTTTCCGAAGCTGGCGGGATTGCAACGGAATTGCTGAACATGCCGCTTCAGGCCCGCGAGGTGATCCTTCTGCTGAAGCGGATTGGCCACTGTTATGGCTATCCACTGAACGAATCACATGACGATTCTTATCTGAAAACGCTGATCATTTTATCGCATGAGTCGGATGTGGCCAAACGCCAGGCTTTGATCAATCGGTTGATCAGTCTTGAGCATGGGAATCTGACGCAAGCTGAGGTTGAGGAAGAGAATCGCGAGATCGTTCAGAGCATCGGAGCCGGCTTTGCCGAAGGTTCCACGATGGAATTTGTGCCCGTGGTGGGCATGCTCGTTTCTGTCTATAACGACTTCGAATATTTTCACCACCTTGCTGAAAATGCACGAAGAACTTTTCAGGAACGCCACTTGCGTGATCTAGCCAAGATTCAGGAGATCCCACCTGCTGTTAAGGGGGCCCGCGAAAGCACTTTGAAAAATGCTTATTCCTTTGGTCGCGAACTTTTCTATCTCACCGGCTATGGTGTCGGTTTCGGCTCAGGTTACATCGGCTTCGGGTTTGGCAAGCTGATCAAGAAATATGCTCCACCGCTGGCGGATGCATCTCTCGAAGGTGGCCATAAGGCTAAGATTGATGCCATTCATGTGGCGGATGAAATCAAGGGACGCGCCACGGGAATGGCCGGCCTGGAATCGGCCTGAATCAGATGCCCGAAATGAAACTTGCCACATCTTTCATTTCGGGCTGAAATGCTGATTCAATATATGTACAATCAGGTCGCCAAGCCTTTGTCCTGAATGCTTTGCGACTTCGAGGACTTCGTCGTGGGTGATTTCCGTTGTGGGATCACCTGCCAGTCCTGCGGCTGCATTTGTGACCATCGCAAATGCCAAAACGTCCATGCCTGAAGCCCGTGAGACGATGGCCTCAGGCACAGTGGACATCCCGACCACGTCAGCCCCCAGGGCCCTGAGCATGCGCACCTCGGCAGGTGTTTCATAACTTGGGCCAGCCATGGCGGCATACACAGCATTTTTTAGAGGCAGATTTAATAACGAAGCGGCTTCAAACGCCAGCTTGCGCCAAACGCGTGAATAAACTTCGGTCATGTCTGGAAAACGCTTGCCCAGCCGCTCATCATGACGGCCCCGCAAAGGGTTCACGCCCAGCATATTGATGTGGTCGGAAATGCAACACAAATCGCCAGGAGCAAGGTCGGTTGCAATTCCTCCCGTGGCTGCAGTCAAGATCATGAGTTTTGCACCCAGATTGGCGGCAACCCTGGCCGGGAGAGTCACAGAATCTAGGCTGTGGCCTTCATAATAATGGAATCGGCCTTGATACATGAGCACGGGCACGCCTGCGAGATCTCCATAAACGACTCGGCCAGCGTGGCCTTCCACAGAGGGAGGCTCGAAGCCGGGAATCTGGTCGTAGTCGATCACAACCCGATTGTGGATGACCCGATCTGCCAGAAAACCAAGCCCTGAGCCAAGCACAATCGCAACTTCCGGAGGAGCCGGGATTTGTGTATTGATCACGCCCGTGGCCGCTTGAACCAGATCATAAAGAGAATTATTCGACATACTCGGCTCCTATATCTTGATGAGAGGCCATGATTACATGATGATTCCGACAATACAGGCCGAGAGATAATTCGCCAAGGTGCCTGCAATCATGGCTTTAAGGCCCATTTTAGCAAGGTCGGATCGGCGTTCCGGTGCAAGTGCTCCGATCCCTCCGAGTTGAATTCCAATCGAGCCCAGATTGGCGAAACCGCACAGGGCAAAGCTGGCAATTGCAAACGATCGTGGATGAAGCGTACCCTTTAATTCACCAAGTCCTTGATATGCAATCAATTCATTGAGGATGGTTCGCGTTCCGAGCAGGCTGCCGATCTGGCTCGACTCCGACCATGGAACGCCCAAAAGCCAGGCGACGGGTGAAAGTACGAAGCCGAGAATGGATTGCAATGAGACGGTAACGTTTGATCCCGTCAGGTCATTGAGCAGAATACCTGCCTGCCCGAGCAGCAGGTTTGTGAATGTGATGAGCGAGATAAATGAAATCAGCATGGCGGCGATATTCAGTGAAAGTCCAAGCCCTTCACGAGTGCCCCGACTGGCAGCGTCCAGGAGGTTGGTGTCAGGTGTGGAGTCGTCCACATTAATGAAGCCGAGCGTTTCCGGTTCGCCAGTTTCAGGGATCAGCAACTTGGAGATCAGGATGGTTCCAGGGGCAGTCATAATCACTGCCGTGAGAATGTGTTGTGGCTCAATCCCGTAAGCAAAGTAGGCGCCCATCATTCCACCTGAGACGTGCGCCATTCCGCTGGCCATGACGGTCAGGAGTTCCGACTGAGTTAATTTTGGCAGAAATGGACGAATTGTCAAAGGCGCTTCCGTCTGTCCTAAAAACAGGCTGGCAGCGACGTTCAGGCTTTCTGCTCCGGAGATTCCCATGAGACGTTTCATGACCCAGGCGATGCGCGAGACCACGAATTGCATCACACCAAG
>CAMCFM010000466.1 GCA_945874095.1 Candidatus Kuenenia stuttgartensis | reverse complement strand
TCCACCCATATCGCAGTAGCCTCCCTGGCCCAAGACGCATCTCATGCTATCCACGGGTTAAAGAAGTGTCGAAAATGTGTCATTATTACTTGAATACAAAGTGTTTAGCGATTGTTCTGTCTGTTTGCGACAATCTTCGTTCCGAACATATCCGGGTTCGTTAAGCCCAAGGATCAGTTGGCGGCTCTTATGTGCCGTCATCTAGCAGACAGACGTTGCTTCATACACAGAGTCACAGAGTGCGCAAATGCCTACTAACTGACAGCACTGTGCTGTCATGGGGTTTGCGGGCTTCAAGAATCCTCGAGCTGAAAGCCACAGGTTCATGAGTACCAACAACTTCCATAACGACAAGCCTCATCCAGAGCCAACGGAACCAAAAGCACAAGTCGATTTTCCTGCCGACATTCAACTGCTCTCCCGACTGATCTCGGTTGGCCTTGCCCCATGGCCTAGCCAACTGCCGGAACAGACTCATCGGGAACTTTGCGAAGTTATCAGGAAGGAGCGTCAACGACGGTTTTTGAGACTTGTGGCAAAGGCCATAGCTTTGGATCTGGCAGCATCAAGTGAATTCGATTCCATGGAGTTAGACTATGATCAGTCATGAATTTGATCCGAAAAAACCTTATCGGGTATACACTTATGCTCGAATGAGCTCAGACAAGCAAAACCCGAGAAGCCCGGACCAGCAACTCATTGAGATTCAAAATCTCATCCAGAAATTGGGGTACCCGTGGAAAATCGTTGAATCTTTCCGAGACGATGCCGCTTCCGGCAAGTTCGTCGAACGGAACAGGCCTGGATTTCAGCGGATGCTCACGAACATTCGAACTGGAGTGGGCAAAGTTGACCTGATCCTGGTGGATACGTACGAGCGATTGGGGCGTAACACCTCGGTGGCACCAATCGTTCAAGAACTCTCTGAAGTACACGGGGTTCTCGTTCTTACAGTACAGGAGAGGTTTGTTGATCCGACCACACCACAAGGCGAGATGTCGAAATGGTTTGATGACACTCGGGCCAGGGCAGACAATCGAACCAAAAGCCATCAGGTGACTCGTGGCAAGCGTGATGTTGTGCGGTCAGGGTATTGGCCAGGCGGTGCTCCTCCATTTGGCTACAGATTGAAGTCCTCTATGGAAATCAATCAAGGCCATTATTCGCTTAAAGGATCAAAGCTTGAGATTGATCCGACTGAAGGGCCAATCGTTCAAAAACTGTTCAAGAGGGCGGCTGAAACGGCTCATGGCCCTGGCCGACTTGCCCGATGGATGAACGACCTCCCGGAAATGCCTGATCGCTACAAGCCAGTGCACCAATCGACGGTACGTTACTGGCTGAATCATTCGATCTATCGGGGAGTTCTCATATGGGGAAAGCAGCAGGCAGACATCTGTAAAGATGTTCGAGTTATTCGATCAAGACCTGAAACCGACTGGACCAGTTTTGATCAATTCTGTGAACCGCTGGTTTCCGAAGAGCTTTTCCGGGAAGTTCAGGAACTCGCCTTGGTGCGTAGGAATTCACAAAAAGGTCCGGAAGATCAGCAATCTGGTAAGCTGATCCCACCCATCGCAAATGGAATCAGCTTGGTTTATCCGCTCTCGGGCCTTGTCGTATGTGGCGAATGCGGTGGTCACATGCGTCCCGTCACTTCGGGAAGGAAAAGTAAATCTGGGAAATCCTACATGTACTATGCGTGCGAGACAGCATCCGTGTCCAAAGCTTGTTTAAATCGAGCCCACGTGCCGGAATCCTGGTTGAGAGGGGTCGTCATTGAGAAGGTCCAGGAACGGATACTGGGCATGAAAGTGGGCGATTTAAATCTGGTGGCTGGTTCCAGCCCTTCGAACTCTAACGAGGGCGAATCTGACCTTGGCACAGCCACTTTCGAGCTCAATGATGTGACGAATTTGCCCTGGTTTACCGAGCTTTTTGATATCGTCTCCGATGAATTCAAGAATTTGAAAGGAGATCAAGAGTCGGCCATGATTGCTTTGCAGCAAGAGGCAAAAAAGCTGGATAATCAAATAAGCGGATGGCTTCTTTCCCTGTCCAGCTTGGAGCTTCCAATGGATACTCGCAAATTGCTTGAGCAGGAAATCGATGCTGCCAACAATCGAAAACAAGAGCTTCAAAACATCATTGAACGTCAAAAGTCGGCATTGGCAGGATGGAATAGTATGGTCACTCATGGGGCTATACTCCAGCGACTGCAAAAGCTCGCAAGTGTGTTGGGGAAATTAAACGCCTCAAGAATCAATGTAGAGTTGTCGTTGCATATCGATCGCATCTCTTGTTATCGAGACGGCCATGTATGTCTCAGGCTCTGTCGACTTGGCTTGGCGCCAGACATCATAGATGTTTTGCAGCTTTACCAAATGGAACCTGGCCAAGAAACGACACCGACTCTCATTACACCACGTCGTCGAAGCAGGCGGAGGATTTCAACAGGCGAAGCTCCAAGCATCGAATTAAATGCCTTGACAATTTGGGCCGCTGAACCACATAGATTCAAGGGGTTACCCGCATGTTTCTTTGAGGAGTATGATTTCAACCGCCCAGAACCAGAATTCTGGTATCAGCAACATGCCAAAGCGATCGCGGAAAAACGTAAAACGGGTATGAGTCATGACGAACTCGCAGAATTATTCGACTCCACGGCAACAACCATCCGCAAGGCATTGAAACATGCAATGCTTTCAGACCCGGAGCTTGCACAACTGCCAGCCAAGCGAGCAAGACCTCGATGGCATGAGGAGAAGGTGGAGGAGGTACTGGAGCTTTTGAAACAAGGCTTGAACATACCCAGAATTTCGGAGCGTTTGGGCAAAAGCGAACCGACCATTCGCAAAGCGATTGAATACGCTCAGGCATGTGGATTAATACCACTCCAGAATTCAGGTTAAGCCAATCGATGATCGATCCGCACACTTATGGAACCTGTCTCAGGCCGCTCGAAAGAGCGGTCTGGGGCAGGCCTTTTTTTAGCTATTGAAGTCCGATTGACTGGAGAATTGATGGTCCACTACACCAAGACAATACAACCTATTGAAGTATTGACTGAAAAACGCTCTATATGCAGCTTAAACCTGATTTCCATCTGAGGTCGTGGATTGAGAGTCGTTGTGTGAGATATTCACCTCACGCCGTACCGTAAAAACACGATGATTAGCTATGATAGCCAGGACGAGATTCGAAGCCACCTGATTTCTGCGATTTGGTCAACTCACTTTCATAAAGGATACAACTCATATAGTAAGCGTTGAGGAACCTTTCGAAGCTTTCTGTGGTTGGATTCCTAATATAATGAGAAACGATCTCACGTCCGTTTAGAGTTTGAAGCAAATAGCCGCCTGCTGGATGCAATCCAGGGACATGACCATGAAAAAGGTGTAATTGAAATCCATCATCAGGGGATTCAATTACAGGATCCAAGTGCCAAAGATGATGGAACTCAATAAACTCGTTAGAATAACCATTGGTTTTTGCAATTTCAACTGTGAATACACTCCAGAACCAGGAGTAGCATCGATGTAATGCACACCGTGCTTCATAGGACAGGATATCGAGGATATTGATTTCATCATTCTTTCGGCCTCTTCTCCCAAATTTCTTAATCCATTTATCCCAAGTGGGCTTGACCAATTCCAATACCTGATATTCATTTAAATGACTAAAATCAGATGCGAGCGGAAATAATTCTTTCGACATTTCATCATAAAGATTGTTTGTTTCTTC
>CAMCFM010000465.1 GCA_945874095.1 Candidatus Kuenenia stuttgartensis | reverse complement strand
TTTTTTGAAGCCAACATGCCAACCGACCCTAAGTATCGCAAGCCAAACGTGCAAGGCATCACAGCCAACGCGATTGATGTGGTGGTGGAGACAGGCGATGCCGGCCCAGTCACTCCGATTGGGATCAACCTGCCAAACGATCAGGCGATCCGCGAGAAGCACGGCAGCAAGTCGGTCTCACTGTCGAACATCATCGAGGCTTATGAGAAATCGACTCCTCCAGGACTTCGCACGGAATTTGCCTGGACTCCGGAAGAAGCCAGTCGGAGCGAGAAGTTTGGCGGGCTGGCTCAGGATCTGACCGTGAATATGCACGAAGTGATTGGCCATGCCTCAGGTCGCGTCTCCGAACGGCTTGCCGGGAAGCCTCAGGACGTGCTCAAAGAGCAATACTCCGCTCTTGAAGAGGCCCGCGCCGACCTGGTCGCCCTCTACTTTATAGCCGACCCGAAAATGGTCGAACTCGGTCTGGTGAAAGCAGATGAACACCAAGATGTGGTTCTGGCAGAATACGAATATTACACGCGAAACGCCTTGGTTCAGCTTCGTCGAGTCCGTACCGGCGATCAGCTTGAAGAGGATCACATGCGGAACCGGCAGATGATCGTTCGCTGGCTTCTGGCGAATTCCAAAGCGATCGAAATCCGCCAACGCGACGGCAAGACCTATTTTGTGATGGTCGACGCCAAGGCTTTCCGAGCCGGTGTGGCCAAACTTTTGGCAGAAGTCCAGCGGATCAAGTCTGAAGGCGATTACAACGCAGCCAAGGCATTGTTCGAAACGCACGGGATAAAGTTTGATCCGAAGGTCAGAGATGAAGTTCTGGCACGTGTCAACAAGCTGAAACTGCCTGGCTATACAGGTTTTGTGATGCCCAGGCTAGAGCCCTTGAAAAACGCATCGGGAACGATCACGGATATCAAAATTGATTATCCATGCGACCTGACCCGCCAGATGCTTGAATATTCCGCCGTTGGGAGAGCGATCAGACAAGGTGTGGCTAAGCCTTGATAGGATCAGACCGAAAATGACTTCCCGTTTTTAAAACCAATTAACCGGGGCTAGCGCCAAGACCGGCTAGATAAGAGGCGATAGCATTCGGTTTCTTGGTTTGAATCTAGCCGCCGGGCGATAGCCCCCGGTTCGCACAAGAGAATTAACCGGGGCTAGCGCCAAGACCGGCTAGGTAAGAACCCGCAAGGCGATTGACCTCGGTTTACGCAATTTACAAAACCAACCGGGGCTAGCGCCAAGACCGGCTAGGTAAGAACCCGCAAGGTGATTGACCAGGGTTCGCTTAAATAGCGGTAGCCGGCCTGATCCTAAGCACCCAAAATTGGGAATTGGTAACGCAAAAATCCCAGCGAGGAATCGCTGGGATTTTTTTGGCATCAATCCGATTCCAACCGCCCGATTAGCGAACCCCGTAAGGATAAACACTCACAGGACGAAGCTTTTCATGGCCCAAAAAGCTTTTTTGTTTGTAAAGCTGAACCGGTACAAGCGACATCCCGGGCTGCTGTGCAACTGCTGGAGCAGCCTGCATTTGCGGAGCCGCTGAAGTCGGGGCAGGGGCCGCATACGAATAGCCTACAAGCACGGGCGTATATGCCTGCTGCTGTGGCTGGGGTGCCGTGTAACCGTAAGCCTGTTGTGGAGATGTGGCGACCGGAGCTGGTCCTGCCAGATTTCTGCGGCCAATTTCCTGGAGCAATTGTGCGTCGGTGAGCGATGAGGCAGACGCAGCCGATTGGGCTGGTGCTGAAGCGGCGTTCGGAGGAGCGCTCCGAAGTCGGTTGGCAAGCTCTCGTACCAGATCGTCGTTCTGGCTGTTACCCGTTGCAGCAAAAGCATTTGGAGCGGAGGCGGCCGTAGTTGGTGCAATCCCGACCGGCATCATCACGCCATAGGAATACGGCTGAACCGGGGCTGAATACACTGCTGTAGGTGCGGCGTAAGAGTAGCCTTGTGGTGATGTTACAGCAGGTGCTGAGGCAGCGGCAGGCCCTGTAAAGATCTTGAAAGGGGCTGCACCTGTGACTGTACCAACGGACGGGCCTGTCGGCACGGCGACGACCGACCTGTGGTTCCACCAACCTCCAGCATTTACAACTGATATTGGGTGTACCAATGACATCATAACGATGCTTGGTAGAGTTAGATAACTGAGGCGAAAATACGCTTCCCTGATCATTTCGCACCTTTTTCGTGTCAGAACGATTCGAGTTTAAGATTAAGTTCAAGAACTATCTTAAACTTGCTACACCAATGGAATACGAGCTGTGGGCAATCAAAAAAATTGCCCGTTATTTTTCGTGGTCAGCCTGATTGAGAGGCTTCTTAGGACAACCCGAACGGTGGTCCGGATATAGAACACTCTGCAGAATCACAAACTTGTTTTGCCGAGTATCGAGCCAATTTAATCATGCGCTATGAATCAGCACGGAGAGATGCAGGCCAGATCGAAAAATCAGAATCTATTGCGTGCAATCCACATAACACCAATAGCTTACCCATGATCAAGGGAAGGTGCTAGCTTCAAGCCGGCCTTGCGAGGGAGGGCGGCATATGTCCTTCGGAAATAGCTATTAATCGAAGTCTCCGCTGGAGCCCAATCTCCCCAAAACCGGAATATATTTCTCGCCGTTCCTAAGCCGCGATCACGCTCAGAAGCGGATTTCTGTACGCACGGTCCCCTGACCGGGCGGGTTTTCGCACTTCCAGTCAATACACATGTAACATATTGTTTAAAAATGGTTTGCATCGCTTTTCAAAACAAAGCCAAAGCCCGCCATGTCAGGGGACATGGCCTACATAACACATTGTCTATTTAAAGATTATGTGTCATCGTTGAGCTCTGCTCCAAATCTCGGACTCAAACTCCAGATTTCAGAATGAGAGGGTTATAAAGTCACTGCCCCTCTCAAAATTCTGATCAAAGATAGCCGAGGTCAGCCAGCCTTTGCTGGATCAACGCTTCTTCGTCGGCATTCAGGGAACCGGTGTCGATGGATTCTGAACTGACGGACTCCTGCAGTTGCATCGAATTCCGGAATTCCGGCTTGAGTAGTTCTGTCAGGACACGTCCATCCATATCGTCAGGTACTGGGACGCCCAGAAGATGCAAAATCGTGGGCGCGATGTCCAATAAACAGGCTCCGTTGGGGCTTGCCCCGTTTTCAAACGCAGGCCCTACGCCTACGATCATCCCTTCAAGCCGGTGGTCTCCAGTGGGGCCAAATGCGGGACTGATCGTTTTGTGGGTGGTGAATTCATGAAGCCCGATGGTTCGATAATTCCAGTCTTTGAGGACAACGGTCAGGTCAGGACCCATCTCGATCAGAGGTCCGTTGTACAAGTCCTCCCGCCCATAGACTTTTTCGACCAGCGGCTCGCCAGTTTCCGGATGCTTGAGCATCATAAGACGCTCCTTAATCTTCTCAATCAAAGCAGGAGCGTCGGCTGGATCCACGCAACCATTGGGCTGACGACCTTTTATGTTTAGAAAGATCTGGCCGAAATTGCCCTGGGCGTAGGCCACCGTTTTTGACCAGTCGATATGCTTGGCCGAGAGGAACGCCGATTGTGCCAGCCTGTCCCAGAAATTATCCTGACCACCTTGAAACCGACTGACCCGCTGATCGGCCAAGCCAAGTCGGGTCATGATTTTATAGATCCATTCCGGAGTCACACCACGGCGATAAAACCAATGCTTCTGCTTGACATAAAGTGAGTTCTGAAGCT
>CAMCFM010000464.1 GCA_945874095.1 Candidatus Kuenenia stuttgartensis | reverse complement strand
TACGGCCATGAAACAGCCCAGAAGCCAACTCCTGTTGCTATCTCCTAATCAGGAATTCTATCGAAATTGATGATTAGTCCCTGAAATCATCACCAAATTGGGACTCCCAAAGGCCAGTCGATGTCGCAAGATGTCGGCTGGTCTTTGGTCTTTTGCTGTGGGCCAGACTGTACGATGAATATTTTCAGGACCGCTTGCGAAGAATGAGGATATGTTTCGTGCGGTCATGAATGATCTGTTTTCAAAGTGGCAAGGAGTCGCCTGGACCTCATTTTTCCTCCTCGAGAGCCAGAACACTTCCACTGATTTTGCTGAAGAGCCTTTATTTTATTGCATCCCGTGGATCCTTTTGGTATGGTGAGTAGGTGAACATTTTTTTCAGTCATTTTCGTATTGCAATCTCTTACAATGATTGTTTTTCGAATTCTTGATCCCATGCACTCAGAAAAAAATCATGCTCTTAAGAAAATCGCTGCTCGTACTCACGTTCGTGTGGATCATGATCGCACGCGCGGAAGCAGTCGACCTCGTTCTTCTGGACAACACCACCGGCCTTACCAATACGGCCTTTTCCGGTTCGAGCCAGACGGGCTGGGGTTCGAACAGTTCCGCTTACAATCGTATCAACGGCTACACGTTTGAAGTCGGCTCAACAAGTTACGATGCGACGGCGATCACCATTCCATTGCTTTATAGTTCTGGATCGATCACGCCAAACATGCGTTTCAGCTTCTGGGAACTTCCCAGCCTCTCGGCCAACGCGCCCTCTGCCAACGCTGTCCCGTTTTACACCCAGAACAACGCCAGCAACACGATCAATACCACCGCTCAGTATTTCACGTTCCCGTTAACCAACGGCACATTGAACCTCAAAGCCAGCACGCGTTATTCGATCGGAATCATGACGGATGAAATTGCCAGTCCCTCTTCACTCAGTTGGAGGGGGTACGGCCCGGTCGCTCCGGTTCCATCAGGTGCGTATGGTCTAACGACGACCGGTGGTGCTGGTGGGTTTTACTCGATCGATGGTGGAGCGACCTTTACCGGTGGTACATCGATGAATTATGGCTTTCAACTGACGGGCGTCACGGCAGTGCCGGAACCTTCGACATATCTGCTCGGCGGCTTGTCAGCCATGGCTCTTGCCTTCACACGTCGCAGATTCCGAAGCCGCGCATAAACCAAATTTACGGCTATCCGCCAAAGCTGCGAACTTCACCGTCCCGCCTGTTTTTGCAGGCGGAATTTTCTGTTTTTAACCCCTTTGCCAAATTTAATTCGAGATCGAGATCGCGGTCGTCACAAATCGCTGAAATGGCGATTTATTTCTGTTTATTCAAAAAAGGACATTCTTGATTGCCACTAAGGAACAGGACAAAAATAACTTCCCGTTTTTAAAACAAATTAACCGGGGCTAGCGCCAAGACCGGCTAGATAAGATGCAATAGCCTTCGGTTTCTTGGTTTGCATCTAGCCGCCGGGCGATAGTGCCGCCTCAAGCCTTATAAATGGGGTAGTTCCTGTAGGGTGGGGTGAAGCCCACCTTAGCAAATCCATGTGGAATGTTTGCACAATGAATCATCGATTGCGTTTCATATACAATACAATACATGATTTTCAACTTACGAATGATCGGATAAATTGATCGGATAAATCGACGTCATCCGTTCGTGCCACGAATGGTGGGCTTCACCCCACCCTACAGAAACAAAGCGGCCCATGTAGGGTGGGGTGAAGCGGTGGTATGGACCGCACCGTTGGTGCTTAAAGCCATTGTGATCCAGCTTTTATGATTTCATCCCAAAAATTACCGAAAAGATGTGATATACAACGAGGGCGCTAGCCCCCGGTTCGCGGAAGATTAATAACCGGTCTGTATGAATCTAGCCCCTGGTTCGCAGAAGATAAATAACCGGCGCTAGCGCCAAGACCGGCAAGATAAAAGCCAAGTTCTGCTTGGCTACGATTGACCTAAATAGCGTAAGTTATTTTCTGCCCGTTTCTTAAAGATAATGCCAGTCTCCCGTGACAACACTATAAATTCCAAGCCCGAGGTTTGCGACGGCATGGCTGATGACCAATGTCGAGACGCTTTTTGACCATCGCAAGAGCCATATCCAAAGGATTCCGCAGAGCAGTGCCGGCAGCCATTCCGGGTGGCCAGCCACAAAAATGGCTGTAGAGACAAGAGCGGCTGTGTTGTTGAATCTCCAGGCTGGGATGGTTTGCCAATCTGGTTCTGTGACGAATCTGAGTAAAAAATCGCGAGTAAAAAGTTCTTCGATAATCGGTACCACAATCACTAAGCCCAAGCTGCGAAAGGCGATAAAAAGAATGCGCCAGAGGCCATTCAGCGTTGTAGGGTCAAAAGCGGAACGTTTACCCATGGATTCCGGTAGCGACGGATAAAGCCCATCAAGGCCGATCCAAAAAGCAGTGACGAATGCACCTGTGAGGATAGCGACGCAAATCAGTCGGAAGTTTGGTAGAGGCCGCAGGTCGGCGAGTGATTTTCGGCAGATAAACATCGCGATCAGCACAGCGATGATCTTTAAGCTGTAGATCATCGCGTAGGTTTCGCCTAAAACTTTGCCGTTGGAATCTACAGCAAAGGATTCTGCCTGAGTGCCGATCAGAAAGACTGCAAAAGGTGCCACAAACTGCCACGCAGATAGAGTTTCAGAGGAGTTTGATTCTGGCAGGTGAACCGCAACTGGCGATTCCGAGTTGTTCGCGGATGATGGGTTCATGGTCATTAGGTGCCTTTAGATTGTAAAGCGGATGTCAATTTAGAGCAAATTCGCAGAATTGACAGGCCCTTTATAGTCCATTTGACCGGCTTTGGTCTATCCGAAAACATTGAGTCATCACAAGATTCGTTTTTTTGAGGTTTTTTGAGGAGGGATAATTGAAAACTCCCTGATATTCACGTAAAGTAAGTATGTCGAACGGTATCTCACATCTTCTGTCGATGAGTCAACAATCCTTGGATTGGCGGATCTTACGTGACATTCAGTCAGTCCATTTCTCACGAACAAGAACTCGATTTTGTAGCAGTGGGTGCACACCCGGACGATGTTGAGATCGCCTGCGGTGGTACTTTGGCGCATCTTTCCCGCAAGGGCTATCGAGTCGGAATCATTGATCTGACTGATGGAGAGCCAACCCCTCTTTCGCCAGGCCCGGAAGTTCGTCTGGAAGAAGCTCGAAAAGCCGCTGAAGAACTTGGCGTCTGCGTGCGAATCAACTTAAACCTTCCGAACCGAAGACTTTTTGACAGCTTTGAGCACCGGGTGGCGTTGGCGAAAGTTTTTCGCAAATATCGTCCGAAAGTTGTCGTAGGGTTCGGAGGCCGAACCGTGATGGCTTCTCCTGACCACTATCAAGCGATGCTAATTACTGATGCAGCCGTGTTTTATAGTCGGCTTACGAAGTGGGACGAACACTTTGATGGCTTGGCCCCTCACACGATCAGTAACCAACTGAGCTTTCCAATTGCCCTACACAGTCTGGACTTGCCGGAGTCTTCCGGTTACCTTGTCTCTGACATCGGTGATTGTTTGGCACAGAAAATGCGATCTATCGCTTGCTATGAAACTCAGTTTCCGGTTGGTCGGAAGCGTGTTTTTGGTGTCGTGGAAGCGATGAACCGATACCATGGTCAAATCGCCGGTTTCGAAGCAGGTGAGATTTTCCTCACCTACAGAGCCGTAGGCACCGACGATCTCATGCGTTGGGCAGCGCCTGCTCATGCGAAAT
>CAMCFM010000463.1 GCA_945874095.1 Candidatus Kuenenia stuttgartensis | reverse complement strand
TTCTGCGGGGTTGTACTGATATGATAAATCGCCTGTTTTTTGACAATCCGCCCCTTCGGGCTTTTCAGCTCCAACTCGACTTGATATTGCATGTCGTTGCCAGCCACACGGGCTTCTGACGACGGCTTGTAACTGACCAGTTTGTGGCCTAGCGTCCAGTCCATGTCATTAATGACAATTCCTGGCTCTCGCATGGTTACATCGGACAGCTTTTCGCCACTTTTCCAGGCATCAAGCACGAGTTTCACAGTCTTTTCGGCTTCATTCGAGTCCGCTTGTGGGCCATTGCTGGCGGCCCCACATCCGCTCGACATGAACAGTACGAACCCGACAAATGACAGGCTGACATAGCGGCTTAGAATTGAATTCGTCATGGCTGAAACTCCCATTCCTATATTTAAATCGGATCGAATTAATAGCTGTCAGAGCTGATCACTTCGCCACCGTTGCGAGTGCCGATCGCTCTCCAGGTCACAACATTGACCGAATTTTTCACGAACCGGACCGATCCATCCGCCATCGTCATATTCACCCCGCCTGGGTGACGACTGTTTGACGTGGTCGCAATTCGGGCCGGTGGGAACATGCAGGAACGTGCGTTGGGAGGTGCAATGTGCCAGTAACTGGTGGTCGAGTGGTAGCCGTATGTCCAAGGTGCACCGACGTTTGAGTAACCTTGATTGGCCAGATTGCCAATCACAGTGGCACGGCATTGAGTGTAAGCATCGTCAGGCGTGGCAGGAAAAGTGCCGGGGCGGAATGTGTCGCTCAGGTCGGTCACAACCGAGTTATTGAAATCGCCCATCACATGCTCGCTGAATGCGGCTGTGTTGCTGGTTCCATCGGTAATTCCACCAAAAGTGATGGACTGGGCACTGAAGAATAAGCCGTTTGGCGGTGGAAGAATTCCGTTATTAACATTGGCTGTATCTTCAGCACCATACCACATGGCCAGACTGGTGCCTTCATTCGCACGATAATTGATACCAGCCGATCCAAAACCAGCCATCACAAGACCTTGAGGAATTTGCGTGCTGATATCACTGGGGCAGAGAAAAGACTGAATGGTGACGGCCGAGGCTGTCACATTCTGAAAGTCATAGCTGCCCAGATTGAAATTGATGGTGTCGAAAACATTTTTTTGCTCCATGTATCCCAGAATTCTTGCGAATTGTGAGAACGGGCGAAAGGTGCCCACTTGCAGGGTTCGGCCGAGTGGCAATGCATTATTGGTATCGTGATAATTGTGCATGGCCAGACCAAGCTGCTTCATATTATTGATGCACTGGGTGCGGCGGGCGGCTTCACGGGCCGATTGAACTGCAGGAAGGAGCAATGAGATAAGGACGGCTATGATGGCAATGACCACCAATAATTCAATCAGGGTGAACCCGCGACGGACTGTGGATGATGAACGGATCATATGGAATTTCCTCGAATCAGACGTGCTTAAGATGATTTTTTCCGACTTGGTCGAGTCGATGGCCATCAACCTGGATAGACCTTCACTGACCAGTTCGCATTTTGTTAAACCGAGATCCTGCAGCCCTTGTCTTAAAATCGCTATCGAACCTTAAACGCATAGAGCTGTTTAAGTTCCGACTTGATCGAGAGAAGTTCATCGCTATCTGGACAGTCTGATCCCACCGTCAGATTGACGATGAAACAGGTCTCACAGAACGTGCGAATTCCAGGCTGAAAAGATGCCAGATGTAAGTTGAGGAAAGGATGGGCCGTAGCCGATCGCTCTCACTCAATTGGAAATCATCAAACGCTTCGAGGCGGCTTAAATAATGAATCTAAAACAGGATTCAGTGGAGTTGATTCCTGACTTGCCAAAACCCAAAGCAGGTTCTGATCATCATCCCCATGGGTTGCCAAAGCCGTGCAAACCCACGGCATGGGTGATACAGAAAATTGACTTGACTCATGTTGCGAAAACGGAACAGGGGACTGCGAACGGCACAACGGACCTTCGCAAGCGACTCCCTTGAGTCTCCACGCGTCGGAGGTCGGTCCAACGGGTGCGACTGTACCGGTTCCTTCCCACGACATCAGCGACTGATTCCACTCTGGCATGTATCCCACACGTCCACAGTGCTGAGCCTGTGAAGCATTTGAGAAACCAAAGCTGACCAGACAAACCACCAGCAAACTCATCAAATGGGACCAGCAACGACCACTCACGCAGCATAGGCTACGCTTGTTGAATGTCGATGATGATGGCCCTGAGAAAAGCATCCTTAGAGGATCCTTTTTACGTTTGAGTGAGGAAGTAGCTGTTTGAGGCGTGGGTTCAGACATGCGGCCGGATAAGAAATATCCTTCATATTCCACTGTATCTTTGATATGGATCAAAAACAAGAGGGAATTTTGAAAGATTCGCGAAATTTAGAAAAAGTTCTTGGACGAGTTGAGCAAGGTCGATTAAAATACCAACGCAGTCTCCTTCCTCTCAAACGATACAAATCAATTCTTCAGGGACCTCTTCATGATACGCGTACCGTTGCGCGCCATGATTGTGACGTTGGCCATTGCCACATGTGGCGCAACAAGCTGGATTGTTGTGGCCCAGCAGCCTCCTGCGGTCATCCCTGACCCTCAGCGTTTCGAAAAAAATATCTTGGCCTTCGAAAAGCTGGAATCACGAACGGCCCCGCCCACTGGATCACTCTTATTTACCGGAAGCTCCACAATTCGCGACTGGAGCCATTTGGACACCGATTTTCAAGGCCTGTCAGCTGTCGGACGTGGCTTTGGTGGGAGCCGCCTCACCGATGTCATTTTTTATCTGGATCGCCTTGTTGCTAAATCAAGCCCACGTGCGATTGTGATTTATGAGGGTGATAACGACCTTCACGAAGGTGTCAGTATTGAAGAACTTATGGAGCACTACGACCAGTTTTACAGCAAGCTCAGAACGCGTCTCCCGGAATGCAGGCTTTACGTATTATCCATCAAACCAAGTCCATCCCGCTGGAGGGAATGGCCCGTTTCAAGTGAGGCAAATCTGAGGCTGAAATCTTGGTGTGCTTCGAAAAAAGCAACCACTTTTATTGATGTCGCCACACCCATGCTTGACCAAAATGGTCAACCTCGCAGAGATCTATTCAGCCATGATCGCCTGCACATGAATCGCAAAGGTTATCAGGTCTGGATCGATGTGATGAAACCCTTGATTTTAAAGGCTGAAGGAAATTCTTAAGCGGAGTTCGCAACGGAAAACTGATGAATATTCTGACTGTTCATGGTGATTTGCTCGATCAACCCGTGGAAGTCATCGTAAATGCCTGGAATCGCAACATCATTCCATGGTGGTTGCTCTTACCGCAAGGCGTCTCAGGCGCGATTAAAAAGAGGGGCGGTTTGGAGCCGTTCCGCGAACTGGCCCGTCTCGGACATATTCGGTTGGGTGGTGCCGTAATCACAAGTGCTGGTCGATTACCATTTAAAGCTATCATTCATGTCGCAGGTATCAACTTTTTTTGGAGATCGTCCAAACAATCCGTCCAGAATTCGGTACAAAACGCCATGAAACTTGTCATCGACCGCGGATATCAATCGGTTGCATTTCCATTGATAGGTGCTGGCTCAGGTGGAGGCGATCAAGCGACTGTCATGAGCTGGATGACGGAAGAGCTTGGAAAGATCGACTTTGAAGGTCAAATCGTTCTGGTAATTTATGAGAAACCGAAGAGGATTCCAAAAACCTGATTTGAAATCGATTTATCGTAAACATTTAATACGATGTATGGTATATTAAGT
>CAMCFM010000462.1 GCA_945874095.1 Candidatus Kuenenia stuttgartensis | reverse complement strand
CCTCGCATTCAACGCAGTTCATACTCCGCTGGATGCGACCAGCGACCGGCTCGCAAAGTTTCAATCGGTTGAAGATAAGCGCCGACGTACTTACAACGCCATGATGCTTGCCATGGATGAAGCCATCGGAAAAGTTCGTGCCAGGCTGGATTAAACTGGCCAGTCAGCAAATACGCTTATGGCATGTATCAGCGATAATGGAGGGCCGACCATGAAAGGAGTCACCGTGAATGGGGCTCGAAATGAGCCACTCCGCGGCAGCAAGCGGACAACGCTTGAAGGCGGAATTCGTGTTCCTTTTATTTTATCATGGCCTGGCAAAATTAAATCGGGTGTCTACGATCAGCCAGCCATTCAACTTGATCTGCACGCAACGGCACTTGCCGCTACTGGAGTTGAAGTGAAAACCGACTGGAAACTCGATGGAGTGAATCTGCTGCCTTACCTCAACGGAGAGAAAAAAGAGGCTCCTCACGATGCCCTTTACTGGCAATTCGGGAAACAGATGGCAATTCGCAAAGGTGACTGGAAACTGGTCCGATACGACAGTAATATTGAGACACAGACTGGTCAAGCTAACCAGCCTGTGACCGGGCCTAAACTTTACAATCTGGCTCAAGATATCCATGAAGACAAAGATCTATCAGCCATAAATCCAGAGAAAGTCGAAGAACTTCAAGAATCATGGAATGATTGGAATCTTCTCAATATTGCCCCATTGTGGGGCAAAGCCTCCGATGCAGATGGTGAAACCAGCAAGACTTCAGTAAAGAAGAAAGTCCGGAGAAAAACCTCAGAATCACAATAATCGAATTCTAGTGTGTGGTGCATAACCAGCCAAACCCATGCCATCTGACATAGGTTTGGCTGCATCCCATATTGTATTCGAATTGTTTTTGATTGACTGAGCCGACTCTGAATCCTGCCAGTTGAGTTTCATCAATTAAGTCACTCAGGTCTTCGAATCATCTACGAAAACTGGAAACAATTCATCCAATTCAACTGAATCCATAATTCAGGCAAGTCATCAGAGGGAACCTAAGTCCATGTCGTTTAACCTCTCCCAGCTCGATACTGTCCAACTCGTGCCTCTCACTCCGTTTTCGGCAGACGGCACCACGATTCTGACCGACCAGTTGGCAGCATTTGCAAGGTGGCAATACGACACCGGTATGAGAGTCTTTATTCCCGGCGCAGGCACAGGTGAATTTCACTCACTTTCTGCTGAAGAGGTCGTCACCTGCGTTTCCACAGTACGTTCCGCCGTGGGCGACGATGCGGTTGTGATCGCTCCGATCGGTATGGGGATCGGTCATTCGATTGCGATCGGAACGAAAGCGATCGACGCCGGAGCAGACGCCTTTCTGGTCATGTCTCCCATCCACCCTTACCTTTGCGACACTGGCCTGAGGGAATATTTCCAAACCCTTATGGACGCACTTCCTCTGCCATTTCTCGCTTATAAAAAAGGGCCTGCACCAAGCGATGAACTGCTGGCAGAACTGGCGGAAACCGGTCGCCTGGTGGGTGTGAAATATGCGGTGAATGAAGTCGATTCCGTGACCCGATTTATCCAAAAGAATCTGGGGAAAGTCGGAGTTTATTGTGGAACCGCCGAACGGTTCGCTCCCTTCTTTCATTTGGCAGGAGCCACTGGCTATACGTCTGGAGCAGGCAATATTTGCCCTCGACTCACTCTCGCCATGCATTCAGCCCTCAATCAAGGCGATTATGCACTTGCCATGGACTACCTGAAAATCATCCGCCCCATTGAAGATTACCGCGCCCGTGCTGGTGATTCCTATAATATCAGCATGCTTAAAGTTGCAATCAAACGGATCGGCTACGACTTCGGCCCAGTGCGGCCTCCGCAACGTCAATTGACTGCCGCAGAAGCCGCTGAGGTCCAACGTATCATTGAACCTATCCTGGCAGCTGAGTCAAAGCTGGGAAACAGCTGATACACAAATGATCATCTGCCAGTCAAATAATTCCTGCTGATCTTGGCAGCAACGGTTCCGATCCCATAATAGCCAATCGAAATCTGGCCAACATGGGTCAGAATATCGTAAGCTCGCCATCTGCTCCAACCGTAATCAGACTCCATCCAGAGTGCCAGCAAGGCATAAGCCTGAGCGATGGACCGCTCCATCGGATTGCCGCTGACGATTGTCATAATCTCATCGGGCGTTTCCACTCTCGGCCAACTCAGCTTCAAGCCTTTGACCAAGCTCACGGTGATGGTGGTTTCACCAGCCATTTCCAAGCCTGTCGCCGATAATTCACCGTGCCCCATGGCGGCGTGCAGGTCGCCCAGATACAGCAACCCGCCTGGTACAAAAACAGGCAGATAGAGCGTATTTCCAGGGCAGACCTCTAAAATATCGAGATTTCCCCCATGTGGGCCAGCAGGTCCAGTGGTCGGGCAGCCCCAGTCGGGAGCAGTCCCGATACACCCAATCATCGGCTTAAATGGAATCGTGATGGATTCACTCCAATAAATCAGGCCGTCCTTAATCTCGCTCACGTGCGTTCCATGAGGGCAATCGGTTCCGAGCCATTCGCAAAGCTGTTTGGGGTCAGCCGTTCGGGTTGCACACTGGCCATCGGTCGATCGAATTTCGTGAATCTGAACTGCCAGAGAGTCGCCAGGTTCAGCTCCTTCAACAAAAATCGGTCCGGTCATCGGATTGCTGTAAGGCATTTTCACCTTATCCCGACGATCGTCGTTGGTACGGATCTGGCCTGTCAAAGCATCTTCCGAAGCGACAACCAGAGTCTCTCCCGACTGGATTCGTAAGCGAGGCTCATGAAACCGGCTAAACTCGTACTGAAGTGGACCAATTCCAAGCTTTTTCATCTGGTGGAACCCTGTTTCGGTACGAATATGACTCGATGTCTCACTCTGATCTGTCGTTTACAGAATCATAACCTCTAACCGAACAAAATTCGACACGGAATTTATTTTTTAACCAGTCCCTTTTATTCTGGCATCACGCTCTCGTTTCAGGCATCATAATTGCTAGATGCTGATAGAGAATCAGAACAAGCGTACTGCATAAACTGGAGCCGACCGATGAGCCACCCCACCCGTCGTGACCTGCTTAAGATCGGAGCAGCCTCAGTATTTAGCTTGGGGGCAGGGGTTGAATCTCATCCAGATCTCCATGAACAAATTCTCCAATTGGCATCAGAGTTTGAAGCCAAGCGTCGAGACCGATTTTCCAAAGTACAAAATCCAAAAGATTTATCCGTTCTTCAGTCTGAACTTCGCCAATCATTTCTGAAACTTCTTAAAGGCTTACCGTCTCGGTCTGGTCCAGTCCCTGTAAAACAGACCGGCGAAATTCCTGGCGATGACTATTCCATTAAGAAAGTCGTCTACGAGAGTTTTCCAGGATATCACGTCACCGCTTTGTTATACGTGCCCAATCGACTCAAAGGGCCCGCTCCGGCTATGATCAGCCCGAGCGGACACACCCATATTGGCAAGGCTTATCCGGAACATCAAATCCTGCATGGAAATCTGGCGAAACGCGGTTTTATTGTATTAGCATATGATCCAGTCGGTCAGGCTGAAAGAAGCCAATTCTGGAACGCTGACCAGCACAAGACAAAGTACAATCTGGGATGCGGCGAACACGCGGTTCTGGGCAATGCGCTGGAGTTGCTGGGCACGAATCTGGCCAGATATCGAATTTGGGATGGAATTCGTGGCCTTGATTATCTGGCAAGTCTACCTGAGGTGGATCAAAAGCGAATGGGTTGTGCAGGCCATTCCGG
>CAMCFM010000461.1 GCA_945874095.1 Candidatus Kuenenia stuttgartensis | reverse complement strand
TGGACCTGCGACCGCATCAGTGAACGGCTTTACGCTGCATACTTCTGACTCTTACGTAACTTTACGCCAACAAGGAGCGTACACATGCTGCTGAAGATTACGCACAAAACCCGGCTCGACTACACATGTGAAGTGGAAGGCACGATTTTTGAGGCCAGAATGGCCCCCCGTTCGGATGACGATCAAACCACTCACTGGTATCAACTTACGTCAACCCCAAACGCCCCTCTGACAAGCTACAGAGACGGCGACGGAAATCGTGTCGATCTTTTCAACATCTTCAACCCTTACACCAGTCTGACAGTTCAGGCCGATAGTTATGTACGTACCCACAGACGCGATTCATCCGCACGGTTGAAGGATGAAACCACGTTTGTAAAGTCTGGCGATGTCATAGGACTTGAACTTCGTGAATTCCTCAAGCCAAGCGCATTGATTCTGAATGGTGAAAAGCTGCGTCAATTTGCCGATAGCATTTACTGGCCTGACTGGGAGACAGCGACTGGCCGTGCCCAGAGACTTATGGATGCACTTGGAGGACGATTGAATTATGAATCGGCAGTCACGCATGCGTGGTCGTCTGTCGAGGAAGTCTTGAGTTTAAATGTGGGGGTTTGTCAGGACTTCGCACACGTATTGATCGGTCTTGCCCGGCTCAAAGGTTTGCCGGCCCGATATGTGAGCGGTTACATTAATCAGCCTGGTCAGATTGCAACTCACGCCTGGGCGCAAGTCTGGTTCGGGCCAAGGGCTGGCTGGATTGATATGGACCCAACGCGTGGTATTTTTGCGACGGATGACCATGTAACAGTTGCATTTGGTCGCGATTATTCCGACGTTCCTCCGAACCGTGGATTATGGGTTGGAAACGCGGTGGAATCGATCGATGTGATTGTCGAGATCAGTCAGGTGGATCGGCTCCCATCGGATATTTCCGACTTTAGTCCTCGCAAAAGTCACTACGCTGGTCACCATCGACGATTCTCAAGGGCGGCGTCCTTTCCACAAAATGCTCAGGCGACCTCTGCCACGAGGGCACTACTGGCTGGCTCGCTCCCAAGGCAACCGTTTCAGCCTGAAAATCATCCTCAGCAAACGCAACAGCAGCAATAGAATTCATGATCGAATGAATGACCAGAAGATCAGATTTTAGAATTTAATGCTCGTAATTTCGAGCAGAAACCTTTAAAATCCGGTCCATATCAAAACCTCTCCCACCTGATTCGGACTCTCCATGACTTACTGCCTCGGAATTGTGACCCGCGATGGTCTTGTGCTTGCATCGGATCGACGAACGAATGCTGGCCTCGATCAAGTCAATAAAGTTCGGAAAATGCATATTCTTGAACTCCCTGGCGAGCGTGTATTTACGCTGCTCACGGCGGGTAGTCTAAGTTGTACGCAGTCGATTGTGACTCTTTTGCAGCAGGATTTTGAAGCAGGGCGGGGGATGGCCGCCGCCGATACTTTCTATGAAGCTGTTCGTGAAGTGGGACGTCGGGTTCGCGAAGTGGCGGAGCTTGATCGGGAAGCTCTGGAGCGAGATAATTTTACGTTCAACGTTTCCATTATTGTAGGGGGCCAGATTCGGAACCAGCCTCACGAACTTTACATGGTATATCCGCAGGGAAATCCGCTTAGAGCGGCTGAGGAGTGCCCTTTCCTGCAGATTGGAGAGGTCAAATATGGCCGACCGATCCTCGATCGTGGAGTTCGTTTTGAAAAGACGACCCTTACGGATGCTGCAAAATATGCTTTGATTTCGATCGACTCCACCATGCGATCAAATTTAACGGTTGGCCCTCCCATTGATATGTGGGTTTACCATAAAGATCGCTTGGAGATGAGGCAGGTGAGGGTTTTTGAAGAAGGCGATACGGAGCTGATTTCCATACGTCAGGAATGGGAACGTCACCTGAGGCAAGCTGTTCAGGCTCTCCCAGCCATTCGGTTCCTCGAAGAGGCCGACGGCAACGATTGAGGTTTCCGGCGAATTAGAAACCAACCGGGGCTATCGCCAAGACCGGCTAGATGCAGGGCGATATCCACGGTTTCCGCGCCTTACTCTAGCAGCAGGGCTCTAGCTGGCTAGAGGCCCTCGGCTAGATTACGAATTTCCTGAGTCAATAAGTTTTTTTTGAGCGGTTTAGAACCTCCATCTTGCCTGATCACGTGCTTTGGAAACCCTCTAAATCAAGTCTTTTCAAGTGGATTCCAGATTTTCAAGTGTGAAAAGATTCGGGATAAACCGGTCAGGCGAAAGAAATTTGTGAAACATAACACTGGAATCATTCGCCTGAATGCGATAAGATAAAGTATTCCCGCCTTGGAGTTGGAGCAAGACCTGCGACACTGATCTGGTTCACTCCTCCGTCGCCTTTGCCCTGACTCAGAAGATATCCCGCCAAACTGGAGGCCGCTCTCATGTTGACGATCTACGGAAAAGGCCATCGTCTGTGTGATGGATTCTCAAGACGCAGCTTCTTGCAGGCTGGTGGTTTATCACTTTTTACTGGCCAGTATTTATCGCTGGCAGACATCTATCGGGCGGAAGCCGCAGTGGTGAACATTCCGGGCACAAAGCCAGGACTGGTCAACCCCCGGACAGGCCGTCACAAATCCTTGATCTGCGTTTTTCTAGGTGGTGGTGCACCTCACCAGGACATGTGGGACCTGAAGCCCGACGCTCCTGCCGAGATTCGTGGCGAATTCAAGCCTATTGAGACGAACGTGCCGGGCATCATGATTGGCGAGACGTTCCAAAGGCTTGCCAAACTTCAAGATAAAGCGACTTTGATCCGCTCCGTCGTGGGCAATCACGGTGATCACGCCGCTTTTCAGTGCTACACCGGTTACAAGCCTCAGGACTTGGCCGTGGTGGGTGGCCGTCCTTCGATCGGTTCCGTCGCAGCGAAGGTGCAGGGAGCGGTGGACCCATCGGTTCCTCCATTTGTGGGGCTTTCGCCGAAATGCGCTCACGCTCCCTGGGGTTCCACAGGCGATCCAGGCTTTCTGGGACCAACCTTCTCGGCCTTCAAGCCAGATGGCCCTACGCTGGACAATATGAAGATGCGCGACCTCAGCATTGAAAAGCTGGCAGATCGCAAAAAGCTTTTGACCAGTTTCGACCGGCTCAAGCGAGAGGTGGACTATGCTGGCCAGCTTGAGAGTCTGGACTCCAAGACTGAGCAGGCATTTGATGTTCTCACCGGCTCACAGCTTCTGAAGGCCCTTGATCTTTCCAAAGAAGATCCTCGCCTGAGAGCCCGCTATGGAACTGGCCAGCCATACAATTTCACCTATGATGGTGCCCCTACAAACAACGAACTCTTTCTCGTAGCCCGCCGACTTGTAGAGGCTGGTGTACGGGTTGTGACCATGACATTTGGCCGATGGGACAGCCACGGCGATAATTTCAATCTGGTGCGTGATCACGGCGGAAAGATGGATCAAGGGCTTTCCGCTCTGATTGAAGATCTCTCAGCCCGCGACATGCTGGACGATGTGACGATCATTGCCTGGGGCGAATTCGGTCGTACTCCGAGGATCAACGCAGGCAAGGGTCGCGATCACTGGCCTCAGCTCAACTCAGCCTGGATTGCTGGAGGCGGCTTGAATCACGGTCAAGTGATTGGTGCCTCAAACCGTTTGGGTGAATATGCTACAGAACGCCCTGTGCATGTGCAGGAAGTGGTGGCCACGCTTTACCATGCGATCGGTCTCCCACCAACCAAAACCACGGTTATGGATCCAGCTGGTCGGCCTCAGTATTTGACCGACGCCGAGCCGATCAAAGAATTGATCGGCTGAT
>CAMCFM010000460.1 GCA_945874095.1 Candidatus Kuenenia stuttgartensis | reverse complement strand
CACACGTCTTCAAAAAGAACACAATATTCTGGTCAAGGTGGTTGCAAAACCAGAGTACAACGCGCTTCGATTCTCAACGCACCTCTATAACAACGAAGAGGAAGTGGAGCGAACTGCCAAGGCGATTGAGTTGATTCTCAAGTCCTGATTGGATCCGGTTTACCCGGTCATAATAGGGGATTCGTGCATGACTCTCATAGTTATTTATGGGGCCATGTGTTTTTGTCATGCCTGAAAATCCGTTCTCTTATGGCGTTTTTCTGATACGAATATAATGATCGGTCAGAGAGTTGTGAAGCACAGGCACTGGGACTTTGGGCATGTGACAATTCAGGCAGTCTTTGGTGGCGTTTGTTTTGCAAGCAACCACTTTGAATTTAACTTCCGAATTCAAGTCTTTTTCGGAGGAATGACAAGTCAGGCATTTTGATTCGTAAAATGAAGCCAGATTTGATGACGGTTGGTGTGGTGAATGGCACGTGAGGCAACTGAGCTGGCCTTGAGATTCTGTGAAGCATTTACTTTGCGAGAAAGTCACGCCGGCTGAACGAACCCATTTGGGATCTTCAGGCGTAGCCGCCACTTCGCGTGGATCACCGACTGTATGGCAGTCAACACAGGCCTTATTGACATTCTGGCCGCTCAGGCCAGTTAGGGAGCGGATCGCCAGATCAGCCAGTCCCAACTTAATGGCAGCCAAGTGATTTTCCCCGGGCCCGTGGCATTTCTCACAGCCGATACCGGAATCGGCAGCGGCTGCTGTCTGTTTCTCGTCGTCTGGCCGATTCGTGCGGAAATCGCGAGGCGTGGTCACGTGGCAAGCCAGGCACCGCACCACCCCATCACGCGTATGGATTTCCTGGCCCATCACACTATGGTCAGGGTCAGCCGCTCCTGTATCACCTGACGTACGATCCCAGCCCTCATCTTTGGAGCTTTTGTAATGCGATAGCCGTGCTGCACGATAGGTGTTATTGATATCGCGACCCACCATGGTGACATATCGATCCGTGGTGCCGAACGCAAAATCGACAAGAAGTCTGAGGATTTCCTGATCCTCACGCTTCGTCACAATTTCCACTTGCCCGTTTTTCTGTTCCACTATGTGGTTCACTGAAATGTCGTCAGGATCTTTCAGCGGAACATTCGGCATGGGCAGCTGATTCAAAGATTGGCCGCGATGAAATGACGAGGCGTGACGTGTGTGCTGATAACTCTCTGAAATCTCATTATGGCATTTCACACATCGTGCTGACCCAATATAACCCGCGGGTTCCAGAACCATCGGATTTGACTGGCGATATTCCAGGCCCTTTTTCGACCAGTCAGACTTCGGATTCGCTTGCCCTTCCTGAATTTCAATACGCGACATCAGCCAGCTGATTTCAGGATCGCTTGCCACGAGATTTCCGTAAAAACGGTCGATCTGGTTGCGGGCTTCCCCTGGCTGACCGTTTCGAAGTAAATCCTTGAGAAATAACCTCATCTGCTGATCGTCTGTCATGAAGCTCGATTTAATCTTTGGGTCAATCGAAAATGCCTGACTGATCGACTTGGTTGAGCCTTGGTAATCCTCCATCAAAGACTTGAAAATCCCTTGCATTAAAAGCCCTTTGGCTTTAAGGCCAGGTATGTCTGCCAGTTTGGAGGCCGCTGCAACCGCTTCTTCCAGATGTGATTTTTGAGCGGACATGCCCGCAAACGATTCGAGCATTTCAGGATGATTCGAATCCTCCTTCAGAGCCTTTTCCCAGACTCCCAGAGCCAGATCTGTATTGCCCTGACCTGCAATCATCCGGCCCAGCAGGAAATGATCCTCACTTTGCATGGATTGCAGGCCCAGTCGATTTTCATAAAGCGAGGTAGCCAGATCGTCGCGTCCCTGTCTGGCCGACGATCGGGCCAGAATCCGAACTGCTTCCAGATCTTCCTTGTTCGCTCGAAGCCGGGCATTTGCAAGTCTTGCAGAGGTGGCCCAGTCGCCTGATGCATAGGCTTTCAGGGCGTCTGCATGAGGCTCGTTTAGGACTGGGGTTCGACTGAGTTGCACCAGTCCCGCGCATGCGGTGCAAACGACCAAGAGGCTGAAAATACCTATAGCCCAGATTTTTGAACGATAGTTGTGAAGCATGCTGGGTCGATTCTTTTTGCCAACTCATGATCCGAAAAATGTTGGAAATCAGTTTCAGGGAGTTATTTTCATCAGCGGGTCACCGTTGGTATGGCACCTTTGGGCTGATTGAGTTGATAAGGCTTAGTGAGATTAAATTCGGACCAAGCCTGATTTAATGTCTCCAGATTTAATTCGCCGGAGTGGGCCAGAAGCCGATAGCGCAAGGTGAGTGGGTGATCGGCAGCGATTCTCCAGGCGTCGGCCATGGTAAAAGATGCCGCCATCCAACCGTCTCGCCTGACGTGCCAGGAGACAGGGTGTCGAGGGTTCGATTCGTGATCCATATAGCAAATGCCTGCCAGTCGTCTGCGTGCTGTCAGACCAGAATAATCAACCCACCTGGCTGGTTTAGCAAAAATTTCGGATTCTCCAATTTTGCCTTCCGAATTCAGAATCCGGCCCCCGCCAAATTGTTCGCTGATTGACTTGGCCACCCGCACGCCCAGGAGGCCAAAATTGGTTTTCCCAAGCTCAATCATCCGTCCATCCAGGCAAGCCAGTTCTGTCTGAATGTCAATCGAATGAGCGTTATCTAAATGATTGATCGCATAGATCGTGGTCTGGCGGAGCAGTGATCGGCCACCGGCCCACCAGTGAGCCTCGACCGCGGCTGCGGCGAATTCTGATCCGTCTTCAAGTGCTAAAACTTTGGTGTGACGAATTCTGGCATCGGAAAGGAGGCTTGGTTCTTCCCAGAAATTCCATTCAACGGGAGTCGCTGGCTTCTGGCCGTTCGTGGTGATTTCAATGGGACGAACATATTGATGACCAAACCAGATGGAGCGATGGTGGTCATGATTTGACTGCGGATTCGGGTGTCCGTATCGTGTCAAATCGGCGCCGGAAGGGCTCTTCAAAGGGTGGATGAATGGCTTGGGAAGCCCTTTCCCAAAATGATAGGCGGCAACTTCCTGGCCATCCTTCAGGAATTTTAAGCCACCAGGCTCGGGTAGGACTTGTGTGCGTGGAAAATCGGTGTCCGGCGAACTTTGCAGGTTTCTCATTAATTTTCCAATACGTTAAGTACTTGAAAAGTCTGAATGCGATCAACATGATTGCATTTCATGACTCGGTGATAGGTTAGCCAACAGGATTGGATTGATCCTAATCTGGTTCTGATCGCTACGCAAGAGTCTTGTTAATAAATTCCAAAACAGATCTGAGGCTGGACCATTTATCTCAACCTTAATATCAAGTGGAGTATGTTCGGAGTGTCAGATCGACGTTTGACTGGATCCAATTCATGGCACTTAATCAACGAATTTCTGGAGTGATCTTGAGCACGCTCGACGAATGGCACAGAAAATGCGTTAGCAAATGATTATCCGATGTGTCAAACGTACAGATCTCCTGATCGAAGTCATTCTCATGTTGACTGAACTTTTTCCTGACTATGCGCCGGTGGGCTATGATGAATGCTTTTCGTCTGATGTTCGCCCACGCTCAGAATATGAACCGCTGCTTCGCAACCTTCAAAATATAGATCCTCGCCAGTTAAGGCGTTGCGATCGAATGGCCGAGTTTTTGATGAGGGATCAGGGGATCACCTTCAATGTCTATGGAAAGAGTCGTGGGGTCGAGCAGATTATCCCCTTTGACCCGATGCCAAGGCTGATTCCTGATCGTGAATGGAAAGAGATCGAACGCGGTCT